>CADBLV010000281.1 GCA_902795555.1 uncultured Eubacteriales bacterium
CCGCTCTGGCCTGTTTTTATCTGCGGATTCCCGTAGGGCATGTGGAGGCGGGGCTCAGAACCTATGACATCACGTCCCCCTATCCGGAGGAGTTCAACCGTCAGGCGGTTTCCATCGTGGCAAACTGGCATTTCGCGCCCACGGCGCTCAGCCGGGAGAACCTGATCCGGGAGGGAAAACGGGCGGAGTCGATTTATGTGACCGGCAACACGGTGATCGATGCGCTGAAAACCACCGTGCGAAAGGACTGGCAGCATCCGGCCCTGGAATGGGCCGCGGGCAGCCGGCTGATTCTCCTGACGGCCCACCGGCGGGAAAACCTCGGGGCGCCCATGCATGCCATGTTCCGGGCGATTCGAAGAGTGACGGAGGAGCATGCGGATGTGAAGGTGCTCTATCCGATTCATCTGAACCCGGCGGTTCGCGAAGCGGCGGAAACGGAGCTGGCCGGATGCGAACGGATTCGACTGATTGACCCCATCGACGTGCTGGACTGCCATAATATCATGGCCCGGAGTGAGCTGATTCTGACGGACAGCGGCGGGATTCAGGAGGAAGCGCCGAGCCTCGGCAAGCCGGTGCTGGTGATGCGGAACACCACTGAGCGCCCGGAAGGCATTCAGGCCGGCACGCTGAAACTGGTGGGCACGGAGGAGGAAACCATCTATCGGGAATTCACCCGCCTGCTGGATGACCGGGCGGCTTATGACGCCATGGCCCACGCCGTCAATCCCTATGGGGACGGGCATGCCTGCGAGCGGATCGCGGATGTGCTGGAATACGGTCATATGATGAACGGGGAGGACTGAGGTAAAGTGGCCCGGATCGGCGTGATCACGTTTTTGCACAATGATAATTACGGTTCCTCCCTGCAGGCCTATGCGCTGCAACGGGTGATCCGGGAGATGGGACACGAGGTTGTCCATCTGGACTATCGGCCGGACAGGACCGAAAAGATCCGGAACCTGCTGCGTAGCGGCAATCATCCGAAGCTGATTCTGGAAGGCCTGCGGAAGCGACGGGTGAAAGCCGCAGAGAGCGGGGCTCGGCAGAAGAGCGAGGCCTTTCCTGCCTTCTATGCCGGGCACATGCGCCTGACCCCGCCGTGCCGAAACCGGAGAGATCTTTGCGAACAAAGCCGGGGAATGGACATCCTCGTGTGCGGAAGCGATCAGATCTGGAACCCGGTGTGGCTGAATCCCGCATATTTCCTGACCTTCGCGAAAACACAGCGAAAGATTGCCTACGCGGCCAGCCTGGGCGTGTCGGAGGCGCCCGCGGGGGCGAAGGCCCAAAAGATCCGCGCCTGGACGGCGGATTTTCAGGCTATATCCGTGCGGGAGGAGGAGGGCGCCGGCATTCTTTCCCGCCTGACCGGAAAACAGCCCGCGGTGATGCCGGATCCCGTATGTCTGCTGACGAAAGAGGAATGGGCGGAGGTGGCCGGAGAGCCCCCGGCAGGGGAACCGTATCTTCTGTGCTATCTGATTGGGGAGAATGAAAGATACTGGCAGCGGGCGGAGGCGCTTTCCCGGGAAAAGGGCCTGCGAGTGCTGGTCCTGCCGGTGACCGCGGAAAGCTATGCGGAAAGCGGGAAACGGGGATATGAGGTGCTGGACGGGGCGGGCCCGGAAGCTTTTCTCGGCGCGATCCGGGGGGCGGAGATCCTGCTCACGGACAGCTTTCACGGCCTGGCTTTCGGAACCATTTTCGGCGTCCGGACGGAAGTGATGCGTCGATATCGGGACGAGGATCCGGAAAGCAAGAACAGCCGGATTGATCATTTTCAGCGAACGCTGCGCACGCGGTCCCTGGACGATCTGCGGAACGAAGGACTTACCTGGCTGCAGACGGAACTGAAGGCCTGAACACAACAGGCAGGACGGAAAACCGTCCTGCCTGTTGTGCTGAAAAAAGAAAACCCCGGCAGGACGGAAAACCGTCCTGCCTGTTGTACTGAAAAAGAAAACCCCGGCAGGACAGAAAACCGTCCGGCCTGTTGCATCCAAAGGAAAACCCCGTCTGTCGCACAACAGACGGGGAATCATAACGCCCGGACTATCCTCGCGAAAAAACTTACGCCTCTTCGTGAAGCTTGGGCAGCGCACGCTGCACATTGCCGCTGCGGAGGCAGCGAGTGCACACGTTCATCCGCTTCGCCGCACCGTTTACCATCACACGGACACTCTGCACATTGGGCGCCCAGATCCGATGGCTTTTGCGGTTGGAGTGGCTGACGTTGTTCCCGTTCAGCGTCCCCTTTTCGCAGATCTCACAAAACTTACCCATGGAAATCATCCTCCTCCTGGAGCGTTACACATCAAGCCTGACTATGATATCACGTTGCCGGGGAAAATGCAAGCACTATTTTTTCGAAAAATTACCCGAAAACGGTCTGCCCCAGGCGGGTGATGGGGCTCTGCATGACACAGCCCAGGCGGCGGACAGCCAGAACCCGCGGAATCTTTTTCAGACGGCGGGTGGCGAGATAGTCCGCGGTCAGCCGGTTGGCCTCCGGGGGGAGGAGTCCTTCATACAGCCTTCGGAAGACCATCGTATGAGTATAGGTCAGAAGGATGCGCTTTTTGGCCCGATCCCGCCTGTTCAGGGCGGAGAAACCGCGGCTGATCAGACCGCGCTGGCTGGCGCCGATGGCGTTGTTTCCATGCTGCCGATAACGGGTGAGGGGTTCATTCAGAAAGACAACCCGTCCGAAGGCAGCGGCGGTGAGGGCGATGAACCAGTCATGCATGAACAGATCCTTCGCCACTCCGTGAGCGGCGATCAGCGCGGAAAGAGAACGGTTCATGATGACAGTGCAGCCGGTGACGTTATTCTGCACCAGCAGGCGGGGGAGCGTGACGGCTTCGGGATCCCAGCCCTGACGGCGGAAAAAGCTGTCCCCCAGGGGGGAACCGTCTTCGTCGATCAGGCTGCAATCGGAATGAACCAGCAGGGGCGTGTCCGGACCGAAACGCGTCTCCGCTTCCCGGAGAGCCTGTTTCAGCCGGGCGATTTTCTCCGTTTCCCATACATCGTCCTGATCGCACAGAAGCAGGGCATCCGCATCCGCCTGGCGGATCAGAGACAGAAAATTGCCGGCCGGGCCCAGCCCCCGACCGGATTCCCCGGCCTCCCGGAAGCGGTCATCTTCCGCGGCCGCGGAAGAAAGCAGACGGGCGGAGCCGTCCGTGGAGCCATCATCCTGAAAGAGGACGATGAAATCGGGATCCGTCTGGGCGCGCAGGGAGGCAAGCAGGGCGGGGAGATGCTTTTCCCCGTTGTAGACAGCAAGGAGCACCGCGGTTTTCACCAGGTTATCCCCCATTTCCAGAAGTATTTCATCACAGAGCGTATCTGACGCATGCGGCCTTTGAAGGTGCGGGTGTTCTCACGGGCCCAGCGGTGAGTGACCACCATGTCAGGATGATAGACAATGCTGCCGAGACGCTGATCCAGCACCCGACGGCTGAGATCCGAATCCTCCTGATAGAGGAAGAACCGGGGATCGAAACCGCCCAGCTGGCGGAAAACGGAGGTTTTGATCAGGAGGAAGCAGCCGGTGGCGAATTCCACGGGCATGGGCATCCGAACATCCAGATCCGCCAGGGTATACTCCTCCCGCCAGCGGCGGAAAACACCACCCCAGTTTTCAAACAGACCCCCCAGAAGATAATGCACGGTGATCTGCTTTTTCGGAAGAAACTGCTCTGTTCCGTCCGTGTTCAGGACGCGGGGAGTGAGGATCGCGATGTTCGGATGAGATTCCATATAGGCGATCATCCGGGAAAGAAGGTTCGGATCGAAGGTGATGTCCGGGTTCATCAGCAGGTGATATTTGCTTTTCAGATAAGGAAGGACAGCGTTATTCGCCCGGCCGAATCCGATATTACCGGGCTGAGGAAGCAGAGTCACCCCCGGGAAATTCCATTGGAGATGATCGCCGGTCACATCCTCCGGAGAGTTGTCGCACAGGTAGACAGCGACTTCCAGATCCGATTGCCGAAGGCAGGTCAGCGCCTGAACCACCTCGTCGCCGCAGTGATAAAGCACAATACAGGCGGAAAGCAGAGACGGCACGGTGAACACCTCCCTTCTGATGAGAATCTTCCCCTATTTTACCGCCTGAGAAGCGGTTTGTCCATAAAACAGTAGAAATTTCATCGGAGGAATGGTATACTGAAAAGGGAACCGTCAGCGCCGCGATGCGCCGGATGACAGACGGTTCTGCCGGGGAATCTATGGAGGAAGAAGGTTTTTGATCTGAGTAAATTTGCTGTTTTTGTAGATCTGGAAAACTGCGGGGCCAAGGAGGCCATGCTGAAGAGCATTCTGGAAAAAGTGAAGATTCGCGGCGATATCCTCCTGGGCAAGGTGTATGGGTATACCGATAAGTTTGACGATCTGAAAGAGGTTCTGCTGAGCAACACCTTCACCGTGGTGCCCAGCCTTCGATACGGCATCAGCCAGAAAAACAACGCGGATATCCAGCTGGTGATCGATGCGCTGGAGGTGGCTTATAACAACG
Organism: uncultured Eubacteriales bacterium; assembly: GCA_902795555.1. The sequence continues at coordinate 4,529 of CADBLV010000281.1, forward strand.
AGCTGATCGACAGCTTCTGCATCGTCAGCGGTGACAGCGACTATGTGCCGCTGGTGGGCCGGCTGAAAGCCATGGGAAAATTCGTGCTGGGGATCAGCCGAAGCGAAGCTGCCAGCAAAATTTTTATTAATGCCTGCAACGAGTTTCAGTTTCTGGAGTCCGTGGGGAACCGGAATGTGGACAAGCCCAGACGGCAGAAAAGCTCTGTCACAAGCGAGGAAATGGCGGATGAAAGCGAGCTGAACAAGCTGCTGACGACCGTGCTGGAGGAGCAGACCGATCGGGATGAGATCTATGCCAGCGAGCTGAAGGGGACGCTGCTTCGGCTGCGGCCGGACTTTAATGAAAAGGCATACGGATGCGCTACGTTCTATAAGCTGCTGATGAAGCTGAGCAACCGGTTCGGTGATCTCCGGGTGCACAACGACAATTTTGACGTCATGGTCGGACTGAACAACAGCGGCGAGAGCGGGGAGTCCATTCCGCAACTGACCAGGGACAACTGGAAGGAAGCTTTCGCGGCTCAGATAAAAGCCTATAAGGATGGCGGCTTCGACCGGGTGAATCCGTCGATTCTGAAGGCGGATATTATCACCGCCTATCCGGATTTCAACGAGCGATCCATCGGTTTCAAACGCTTTTCCGATGTCATGAAACAGCTGGAAAAGGACGGCCTGGTGGTCGTGGAAATGGACGAGCAGAAAACCATGCTGATCAAGCTGTTGTAAAAAAATGTCCCGTTCAGGAAGAAAAGCACCGGCTGTTTCGTAGAATCATGGAAAGGGGAGGAAGCCGGAGATGAGCTATCTGCGTCGAATTATCTGGTATTTTGCGTCCCGGCTTCTTTTGATCTGCGTGCTGCTGGGGCTCGGGATCACTGTGTTTTATTACGCCATGAACCTGACCAATATCCAGATCGTCCTGAAGGACGGCATGGCCACCCGGGCCAAGGTGATCATGGGAATCAGCGACGACCGGGACGAGCTGCGGAAGTATTTCCAGAACGCGGCGCTGTCCAATGATGCCGATCTGAAAGCGCTGTCACTGGGGAATTCACCCTATGCGGACTATAACGTCCGGGGACTGGATCATCGGCTGGAAATGGGCTTTTTCTGGACGTGGCCCTGGGATTCTTCTGTGCGCGTGAATGTGACGGAAAGCGTCCCCCGCATCGACGGTCGGGTGAAGGGTCTGAAAGCAGACGAAGTGATTGCACGGGACGGAGCCGGCGCTGTTTATCCGCCGGAATGGCCTACTGCGCAATATCGGGTGCAGCTGACCAGGGAAGCGGGGCAATGGAAGATTCGCAGCATGACATTGCTGAAATAGGGGGGAAACCAGCTCTGACTTTTAAACAACCGAACAGAATGACAGATGTGAACCTGCAGTACACAGAGGAGAGTCAGAAGACATTCAGACGGACATCGGACGGCAAGAGACGGAAGGAGGGAATTTCTTGAAAAGAACCTGTTGTATGCTTCTTTCCCTGATCCTGATGCTGGGGATGGGCTCCGGAGCGCTAGCCGCGGGAGGTAATACCGGATCCTTCATCCTGGACCCGATCATCTGGGATGGGGCGACGATCGGCCAGTGCGGACTGCCCACGGGGTATGAAATCGCTCCCTACATCAGCTGCTGCGACGAGACCACCTGTCTGGGATATCCGATTCACCTGCTGATTGCGGTGATGGGTCGGGAGGATCAGACCGGCATGATGTATTATACCGGGGAACAGTACCTGGAGCGTGTGTACTCCAATCTTCCTCTGAATCAGCACAAAGACGGCCAGCTGGACGGCACGCTGATGATCTTTCAGCTGAAATATCACAACGCCGCGGCTTATTGCGACGCTCAGGCGGCAAATCTGGCGGGCAGCGGCGTTCGCTACTGGAAGAGCGAGGATACCACGTTTTATAACAGTCGGCTGAGTGCTCATGAAAAGGAAATCAGACAGGAGATTGCCAGGGGACTCATGGGCCTGGGAATGAACCTGGACTGGTGCGAAGTGACCGCCGCACAGCGGGTATACACCTATGAGGAAAACGGTACAACCTTTGCCCTGTGTATGATGGCGGAGGTGCGGGCGTATCAGGTGAGTTCGAATTTCAACGGATATAAGGATACGGTGATTTACTGGGACGTGCCGGAATACTATATGATGTTCTGCCCGCTTTCCGTTTATCAGAAACAGCATGACACGGTGTTCCGGATCTTCTCGGAGAACACCACCGTCAACGATCAGTTTAAAAAACTGAATGAGAAGCTGAACGACACGATCGCGACCAGCGTGATTCAGGCCAGAAGCATGCAGGTGGCAGCCAGCATGGCTTATGCACAGGCCATGACGGATCTGACCTTCTCCATGGTAGAGGGGAAGATGAGCAGTCCCACCTACAGCTCCGACCGGTTTTCAGACTATCTGTTTGATCAGAACGATTATACGCTGTCGGACGGCAGCAGCGTGAAGATCTCTACCAGCTATCCGTATGTCTATGAAGGGGATAACGGCGTCGTATACTATACCGACAGCGCTCTGACCGTTCCCGGCGGCGCGACGCAGCTGTATCCCAACCGCTGAGGCATATTTTGTTCGCGATCCGCAAAGCGGGAAACAGCAGGAAAACGGGAAGGGTTCTGTCTGAAGAGGAGGAAGATCGCATATGAAAAAACGAACCTTATGGACGGTGTTTGCGACAGCCGCAATCATGCTGATCGTTCTGATCGGAACCGCCGGCGCGGCGTCCTCGGAGGTTGGAATTACATTCCTTCTGTCCACCAACAAACCCGCGGCGGGCGAAACGATTCAGGCCGACATCAGCCTGACGAACAACCTGGGATATGACCTTCCGACAGATTTAATTCTGTATGATCCTGCAGGAAAAGAATTGAAAAACTACGGTCCTCTGAAAGCCGGGGACAAGGTGAAGTGGAAGGGTAAATGGACGGTGACTGAGAAACAGATCGAAGAAGGAAGAATTACCTTTACCGTTCGCTATGCCCTGCGGGAGAAAGATGGCCGGATTCAAAAGAAGGCGGTGCATTTCTCCAAAAAGATTGAAAAGGAAAGCCCGATGGCGATCCCAGCTCCTGCGCCGACACCTACGGTCGCGCCGGAAAACCGGTCGCGGGTGATCGCTTTCAGCGTGATGCTGCCCAATCCGGGAACCGGGCGGGCCCGCCTGACCTGTCTGGACCGGGACGGAACACTCTGGACGAATGAGCAGTGGGAATACACCTGGCCTTATTCCTCGGAGGAGGCGCTGCAGGCGGTCATTGAGCGCCGGGGAATGAAGGAATATGCGCTGAATCAGGAATTTTCCGGTATCCTGGGAAACCTGAATGAAGACGAGGCAAATTCTTCCGGAGTATGGCGGGATCTGGTAAGCCTTGCGGACACGGTGATGCCCGGAACAGAAATGGCACAGAAGACCGGCATTGACGACGGGGCGGAATACATCTATGCCGTGCGGAAAAATCAGGACGGCGACATGGAGGCCGTCCTGCTGGGAGTTGCCGGCAGCAGGGTCTATGAAAACACGGATCCTGCCGCCAAAACCATGTATCAGTTCATGTGGCGGATTCTGCGCGGAACGGAATTCGGATCGGACTGGCCTGTTTTCGGTTATGCGGCTCAGCCGGTCGCTCCCAGGGGAGAATCCATGGTCAGCGTGAAGGAGTTTTTCCATCTGAAGGACTTCAATGCGGAAGAGCTGAAAGTGACCGCGGTGATGACCGATTGCGAGGAAGGCCTGATTCCGGTTCAGATGACAGAGGAAGACGCGGAACGCATCCGGGTGCTGGCAGATCGGGGCGTGGTGATCGGAAAGCATGATTCCTGGGTTGTGACCGGCGGAACGACGATTTATGACCTGCGGGACGCGGCGGGGAATGAGATCGGTCAGATTGAAACCAGCGAGCATGACAGTCTGGCTGTTGCCGCGGACGGGATGTATCAACTCTCCATCCTGCCGCCGTCCACGGAAGCATTGAGCGCGGAAGAACGGGAGATGCTCACCATCCGGATCGACGGGACAGATTATCTCATCGGCCAGAGCACACCCCGGGATCTGATCAACAACGGCTGGTATTGCTATATCGAATGGGACGGAACCTATTCCTTCTGGGATTCCGGACGGTATGGCGTGATCTATGCGCGGACGGCGGGCGGAGGCGTGGATGAGCCGATTATGAGCTTTACCACCGAGCGTATCGATGAGGTGATTTCCATTTCCTACGGCTCCTTTGACGGAAAGGTGGTTGCGGACGATCCGAATGATCAGGACACCAGGTTCTGGAAGCTGATGACCCTGGCCGGGGTTACCAATATTACAGCGGAGGAAACGGCCGCTGAACCGTGGTGGGACGGTATGCACTACTGGATCAAAGGCCTGGGCGAAAAGAAAGAGGATGAGGTCGGAAATGTGACCGTGTCCCGCCCCCTGTCCAACGGCACCATGCTGTACATCGGCACCAACCCGGTTTCACTGGATCTGTTTGACGAATATGCCCGGGTGAAGGCAACGGAACCGGAAGACTGACGGAAGAAAGCCGGGCAGGAGTTTCCGGGAAGGGAAATCTGGCAGATGTGAACCTACAGTTCACAAAGAAAAGAAACTGAAAAGGAGGAAGAATTCGTGAGAAAAATACTGTGCCTGCTGGTTGCGCTGATGATGGTCCTGGGATGTCTGTCCGGAGGACTGGCGGCTACGAAGCTGACGGATGTCCGATGCACTGAGGATCAGTTTTCCACGAAGGTTCCCGCGGGAACGACCGCGGAATATGTGAAAAACACCGGATTCCAGCTGTCGGTGGGAAAGGCCGGCGCGATCCCCTATGTGATTATCATGCGCCGCCCTACCAAATTCAACAACCCGAAGAGCTATCTGAATAACACCTATCGGGAGTATATGGAGGAACAGTACGGCGACAACTATCGCGGGATGTCCTCCGCGACCACCATGGAGATCGGTGGGAAAAAGCTCCTCGGCGCACGGTATAATTACATGGTGCAGAAAAACGAGGTCTGCCTGTTGAAGCTCATCGAGGTGCGGGACGACGGCGATGTGGAATATACGGTGAAATATGTCAAAGGGAAGGATCAGGATGTGATGGCTGTGGCGGACGCGGCGATCCGGTATTACACGCCGGATACGCAGAAAACCGCCTCACAGAGTACATCGACAAAGAAGACCACTACGGGGGGCTCGACAGCGACCGCATCCTCCGGCGGCGTGCTGAAGCCGATGGCTGTCTCGGGAGGCATTGATACCCAAAGCGGCCAGTACTGGGTTCGGATTACGGATATGAACCGGGTGGAGAGCGGCGGATACTTTACCGCAAAACTTTACACGGAGGATCATTATCCCGCGAAATCGATCAAGGCCCTGAAAGCCGGCAGCAAGGTGCAGGTGAACGGGAAGGTTTACACGGTCAGCAAGGTGGTCCTCCATGAAGAGGATACCTATGAAATCTACGTCAGAGAGGATTTTGACGGCTATATCGTCTTCCAGCCGGAGGATGAGAACACCTATTACGGGGTGGTGAACGACCGCACCTGCTGCACCTACGCGGGCGATCTGAAGATCAGCCTGCCGCTGGCTAACGATTTCCGGTTCGTCTGGCTGGCGGAGGAGGAAAGCGATCAACAGGTGTATGACGGAGAAGGCTTTGCGGGCCTGCTGATGCGGCACGGATCGGAAAATGATTTCCTGATTCAGTATAACACAACCATTATGTTTCAGGACGGAATGGCCATGCTGATCGTCCATCGCGATTATCCGGGCGAAGAAGACTATTGATTTTTCCCCCGGAATCATGGTAGGATAGGGGCAAAGAAACGGAAATCCCAAACAAAAAGGAGGAAAGACCCAATGAGAAAATGGATAGCCATTCTGCTCACGATGCTCCTGGTCTTCAGCTGCGTCTCCGCGCTGGCAGATGTCTGGTATTGCCCGGAATGCGGACAGAAGCTGGAGAGCAATTTCTGCCCGAACGACGGAACAAAGAGGCCTTCCGGCGGAAGTTCCGGCGGTTCGAGCAGCTCAGGCTCAAGCAGTACCTCGTCCAATAACATGAAGGTGACTAAAGCCGTTCGGAACACGGACGGTTCCTTCACTATCTCCTGGACCGGCGGCTCGTCGCCCTATAACATGTATTATACCTGGTATGCCAACAGCAACTATAACCGCGGCGCGGATGTGACGCTCTGGCGAGGCGGGCAGAATCTGTTCAGCCAAACTCTGACGCTGAAGAGCGATCTGGTTCCCGGGGAACGTTACTGGGTCGTGATTGAAGACGCGAACCAGAATGAATGCTGGTATGATTTCAATCCGGGACGAAAGGCCTTTACGGAGCTGTCCGGAACCCGGCTGACCTTCTCCCTGCGCAAGAGAGTTAACAACCGCTCTTCGACGGTCAGCAGTTTCTCCGCGAACGAAATCGAGCGGCAGTATGTCAGCAGTATGTATGGTGCAACGATTAAGATGAACGTCGGCCGGCTGAAGAACACCTATTATTTCACATCACGGTTTGCGATCATTCTGCCCAGCGGTGAACCGTACCTCTTCTCGGTGGGCGACCAGGCAATCAACGGAACTGCTTATTGGGAATCCTATGACTTCAAAAACGTATGGGACTGGCTGGTTAATAAGAAGGGCGGTATCCCCGCGGGTCAGTACATCTTCCGCCTGTATGTGAATGACGGTCTCTTCGGCGAAGAAGTCATCAATATCAACTGATCCATAACCTGCCGGTTTTGTCATCAGCACCCCCGTTCCGCTCAGCTGCGGAACGGGGGGTGCTTTTTACCCGGAAACCGGGGAAATAATTTTTTTTCAAAAAAATGAAAAAAAGTGCTTGACAAGTGGTTTTTGTTTTGATATGATAGACAAGCTCGCTCGCGGGACGGAAGCCCGGAAGGGAAGACGGAAGGCGGGGAAACGGGCGAACGAACCTTGAAAACGATACAGAGAAGACAAACGCGCAATTAGAAGGAAA
>CADBLV010000282.1 GCA_902795555.1 uncultured Eubacteriales bacterium
CGATTTCGCCGCTTCCGGCATCAATGTCAACCTGCGTGCCCTCTTCAGCAAACGCTGCTCCAATCGACACTACCATACTCAGCGCCAGCACCAGCGCCAGAATCTTCTTCAGCTTCCCGTTCATTTTCACTGTACTTTCCCTTCCTGCATGCCTTGCATGCGCCACGTCCAAAGCAGTACCATCGTTGCCCGTCCATGATACCAGAAGCGATTTCGGTCGGCAACCGAAATCGTTTCGTAAATTTTAAGCTTTTCTTAAAACATTGTTAATTTTTCCCATTTAAAAGCTTTCTTCATCCCTGACGGGTACTTCTTGTTCATCACCCATCCGTCAGCGACGCGTAGTATTCCTCCAGCCGCGGGCGGGCTTTTTCATAGGCGCTCTGCAGCCCGGGATCAAACTGAGATCCCATCCCTTCCATAATAATCCGGTTGGCCCGGTCGAAATCAAAGGCTTCCTTATAGACCCGTTTGCTGACCAGCGCGTCATACACATCGGCGATGGCCATAATCCGGGCTTCGATGGGAATATTCTCCCCGCTCAGCCGATCCGGATATCCGGCGCCGTCCCAGCGCTCATGATGATAGTGCGCTACATTTTCCGCTACCTCCTTGAAGGATTCATCGTCCGTATGCAGCAGAATCTCATGAATCACCCGGGCGCCTTCCTGCGCGTGGCATTTCATCTTCGCGTATTCCTCGTCCGTAAACCGGCCGGGCTTACGCAGCACGGCATCGTCCACGGCGATCTTTCCCAGGTCGTGCATCGGCGCAGCTTTGATCACGTCCTGGCAGAATTCCGGATCCAGGGAAAGCTTCCCTTCCTTGATAATCTCGTCCACCAGAATCCGGACACCCTGGCTGGTGCGCTTGATATGGCCGCCGGTGGAGTTGTCTCGGCTTTCAACCATCATGGCCAGGCTCATGATCAGGTTGTCGTGCATCTCGACGATATGCAGGGTTTTTTCGTCCACCTTCTGCTGAAGATCTTCATTAAAACGATCCAGCAGCTGGATGTACTTCCGGTTGGCGGTGTCGTCCGTAAAGGTGACGATATATCCCCGCCGGCGGTTGCCGTCATAGAGATAATTCACGTCCACTTTGTAATATCGGTCATCCTCTTCGAGGCCGCTTTCCCCGTGAACCGTGTACAGATAATTGCCGTCCCCCTGCTCCTGGCGGAAGTTGTCCAGGTAATGACGGATGACGCGCTGGGAGGGCTTATACCCAAAGAGCTCGTCCACGGCAAGTTCCGACAGCCCCGGCACCAGTTCCTTCGCCACGTCGTTGCTGCCCAGATAACGGCCTCGGAAATCGCAGGAAAGATAGCCGATCCCCTTGTCCCGAACCATGGAATCGATCACCGTATCGCTGACGTCATAAAGGTTGACCCGGCTGGCAATCAGCAGATAGGTCAGCTCCGCAACCACATACCCCAGCGGCACAAAATCCACCGTCCGAATCATCCGCCGGCCCACGAAGAAAGTCAGCATGCAGATCACATCCGGAAGAATCAGCAGATAGAGAATCGTCCGCGGAACCTGCTTTTTCCGATAAAGGGAATAACAGATGGCCGTGATTCCCGCCAGAAAGAACACGATGATCATCGCGTAAAACACGGTGTGCATGGGCCCGTAGGTGCGCCGGAGCACCGGCGCGCCGTCGATCAGCTCAAAGGATACCTCCGTGTAAAATAGATCCATCCGGCCGATGGTAAGAACGCAGGCATAAATCACAGCGCACAGGAGAAACAACGCTGTCGTGACCCATTTGGGGATTTTGATCCGGCACAGGTTGAATATGCTGAGCAGAATAAAAAGCTGGAGAAAGCAGCCGCCGATATAGACCATCTGCATGGCCCGGACATAGCCTTCCATGCTTTCGGAAATTTCCTGCAGGAAATAGCCTGCGCAGGCCACCGGAATCAGCGTGAAGATCAGATTGAAATTCACGTCAAAATGCTTATGCCACCGATAGACATATACCGCGGCGCAGACCAGGGAGGCCAGAAACATGCCTCCGTAAAACATCTGGATCAAGGGATCACTCCTCAATTTCAATCTTGATCCGCCCGGTGGAAGTGCTGAGCTCGCACCGTCCGCCGGTGATCGTCTTCGGAACGTCCACCGAACCGGTATTCGACTGGGCGATGAACACTTTTTCGCTCCTGAGCGTACCGGTAATGGAACCGGTGCTGGCGGTGGCGTAAATGGTTTCCGCATCGCTGCCGGCAAACTTGATGCTGCCGGTGCTGCGCTTCAGGGTGAAGGAATCGGAAGCGACCGTATTCGAAAGGGTCAGGGAACCGGTGCTGCCCGTAGAGGACAGATTCCGGCAGGAGACCTGATCCAGCATCACCGATCCTGTGCTCACCGAAATCTCCATGTCCCCCTTGCAGGTGACGTCCTCGACGCGGATCCCGCCTGTGCTGGCCTTCAGCTGGACGGATTCGGCAGTCAGGTCAGAGAGGTGGATATGCCCGGTGCTGGTCTGAACGGACAGCGAGCCTTCCACGGAAGCCTTCCATTCGACACCGCCGGTGGAAAGCTGCAGGGTGGCAGATTGAAAGGTGAAATCCGCCGGCACCGACACATCCCCCGTGCCGGACTCCAGCGTCAGGGTCTGATACGCTTTCTCCGGCAGATAAACCGTCACAGCGGGATTGCCGGAAAAGAAGATCCCGAAATCAAGGAAATGCCATTTCCGGTCGTTCGCGCTTTGGATCGTCAGGGTATCCCCGGCCGCTTTCACCGCATGAGGTTCTTTCTCGTCCTCCCGGCACACCACCCGGCATTTTCCATCCTCTGAAAGGACAAAGCGAATTTCCTCCGTGTCGCAGCCGATCTGGATATGCTGAAACCCCTCGCCGACCTCATAGGTGTTTTCCACATATTTCCGGGTGCTGAGGCGGCTGAAATCAAATCCCGCGGAAGCCATCGCCACGCCAAGCAGCGCCAGTCCCACAACAACCAGGATCACCCCGATCAACAATCCCTTCATTTTCTTGTTCATCTCTTATTCCTCCCTTCCCACAAAGCAGCTCTTGATCTTCAACAGGATTTTTCTGCTCAGTTTCAACACGCCCGCGGTAAATGCCCGGCAGACATAGAACATCAGGATCGCAAGCCCGGCGCAGGCCAGTGCCGCGCCGATGGCGCACAGGACGCCGAGTCCGTTTCGCTCCCGCAGATAGGGAATCGCGGCCGCCAGGGATGCCACTGCGCCTGCGGCCAGACTCAGATCCACCGCCCAGGCGGTCAGCACCAGC
>CADBLV010000283.1 GCA_902795555.1 uncultured Eubacteriales bacterium
GCAACGGAAGCGGCAGCACCCGATGCCGGGTTCGCGTGAAGAGTCATGAAACGCTGAAGGAGGAACGCATGTGAAGAACAAGAGGATCGGAATCCTGCTTTTTTCACTGCAGATTATCCTGTGCCTGTTCCTGAACTGGGCCGGGGATCAGCTGGTTTCCAGGTTAAACTGGCCTGTCTGGCTTGATTCGGTGGGCACGGTGCTGGCGGCTTATCTGCTGGGTCCTTTCTGCGGCGCGGTGATCGGCGCAACCACGAACCTCCTGGCTCATATCCTGTACGGTATCGCCTGGTATTACGCGCTGATCAGCATCCTGATCGCGGTGATCGTGGGAATTGCCTCGAAGCGGGGAAAGATGAAGGATCTCCTGGGCACCCTGACTGTCGGCACCATCGTGGCCGGTGCTGCGACGATTGCGGCCTATCCGCTGAATCTCCTGCTGAGCGGCTGCAGCACCGGCAACACCTGGGGGGACGCGGTGATCGGCCTGCTTTCCGAACGCGGATTCCCCAGATGGGGCGGGCTGCTGATCGCCCAGCTGTATGTGGAACTGCTGGATAAGATCCTGATTCTGGTGACGCTGTATCTGATCATTCGGTTGATCGACGCGGTCACGCAGCGAATCAGGGGTAAGAACGAGGAGATTTCCGACAAAGGGGAAGAGACCGAGACAGACGACGACATCATTGCCGGCGCCGGCAAAACCATCGCCGAAGCCCCCGCTCATACAGATCCGAAGCCCCTTTTTGAAACCGCGGGCGCTGCGCCGGTTTCCGAGAACTCTGTCAAGACGACTGAATCTGCCCGGGTTCAGCCGAATTCCGAATCATCCGCCTCTCCCGTGACGAGGGCGCTGTCGCTGCTGCTGGCGGTGGGACTGGCGCTGGTTTTTGCCGGATCTTCCGGTTTGGCCCGGGCGGAGAACAACGGAACGGCAGACGCCGGTACTGACGCCCATTACAACAATTATGTTCAGACCATCTATTCCACCTCCAACGGTCTGCCCTGCGGCGAGGCGAATGACATCGCCATGACCTCCGACGGCATTATGTGGATCGGGACCTACGCCGGACTGTATCGCTACAACGGCCGTGAATTCCGATGGATGGACGGGCTTGATTCCGTTCGGAATGTCAACTGCCTGTATGTGGACGAGGAAGGCCGCCTGTGGATCGGCACCAATGATAACGGCCTCTCCATTCTGATCGGCGAGCAGGTGGTCAATGTGATCGACCAGATCCACGGCCTGCCGGCCAACTCTGTCAAATCCATCATCAAAAGCTCGGACGGTTACTATTATATCGGCACCACGGGAAGCATGCAGGTGCTAACGCTGAACTGCGGCCTGCGCCAGGTATGCGTGCTTTCCGAGGTCAGCTATGCCGATCATTCCGCCGCGGATCAGAAGGGAAACGTAGCGGCCGTGAACAACGACGGCACGCTCTTCCTGTTGCGCCAGGGTCAGATTGTGGCGTCCCGGAGAATGCTGGGCACCGGCGATGTGTTCCGCAGCTGTGTCTTCGATCCGAACGGTAACCTGCTGGCGGCGACCACGGGCAACCGGATTTTCAAATTCCGGATTACCCGCGGGGCTTTTGAACCGCTGAAGGTGATCGAGTGCCCCGGGCTGCAGAATATCAAAAACATGCAGTATCTGGACAACGGCACGCTGTTTATCTGCGCGGACAACGGCATCGCCTACATTCCTTCCGGCGGGAGTTACGAAAAAATTAACACCAATGAATTTAACAACTCCATCGACAACATGCTGGTCGACTATCAGCAAAACCTCTGGTTTACTTCCTCCCGGCTGGGACTTTTGCGGCTGGCGCCTTCGGACTTTCGCGATATCTATGCCATCGCCGGCATGGAAAACCGGGTGGTCAACGCCATCGTTCAGTGGCAGGACGCCTGGTATTTCGGCACCGACAAGGGCATGGACGCGGTGGATCTGACCGGGAAGACGCAGATTCACGACACCCTGACAGAACGATTTGCCGGGACGCGGATCCGATGCATGCTGGTGGACCGGGACGATCATCTCTGGGTTTGCACCTATGGGGCGGGCCTGGTGGAGATCATGCCGGACGGCACGGAGTATCTGTATAACCGGGAAAACGGCGCCTTCGGCAACCGGGCCCGGGTAGCGCAGCAGCTCTCGGACGGCACAATCCTGGCCGCCGGGGACACGGGGCTCAGCTTTATCCGGGACCACCGCGTGGAACGCACCATCGGCCACTCCGAAGGAAAGATTACCAGCATGGTGCTGACCATCACGGAGATGCGGGACGGACGTATTCTGGCAGGAACCGACGGAAACGGCCTGGCTGTGATTGAAAACGGGAAAGTGACCCGGATGCTCACCCGGCAGGACGGCCTGAGCAGCGAGGTGATTCTGCGGACGGTGCCGGATTCGAAAGACGGCGGCATCTTCGTGGTGACCAGCAACGGCCTGTGCTATATGAATTCGGACGAGAGCGTGCGTACGCTGGATAACTTCCCCTATTACAACAACTATGATATCTGGATCAGGGGCACGGACGATCTCTTCGTGCTGTCCAGCGCCGGCATTTATACGGTCGACCGGACGGAGCTGCTCAGCGGAAAGGAAGAAATCGGCTACGATCTGCTGAACTCCCGCCGGGGCCTGAACGGGAGTCTGACCGCCAACGCCTGGACCTGGTTCAACGAGAGCACCGGCGAGCTTTCCCTGCCCTGCGACACCGGCGTGTTCGTGATTGATACGAACGCGGTGTCTTCCGGCGCGAAGCTCTATCGGATGAGTGTCACCGGCGTGCGCACGGACGGCGAATTTCACCGCATCGAGCGGAATGTCACCACCAGGATCGACCGCGGAACCAGCCGCCTGGAAATCCTGCCGGAGGTCATCAATTATACGATTCAGGATCCCTATGTGGGCTATATGCTGGAGGGATTCGACCAGCAGTGGACGATCGTGCCTCAGAATACCCTGTCCACTATCTCCTACACGAATCTGCCCACCGGGCGTTTCGTGTTCCATCTGGCTGTGTTCGACAACAATCAGGAAAGCATCCTGGCGGAGCGAACCTATTCCTTCATCAAGGAAAAGGCTATGTACGACAACGGATGGTTCATCGTCTATATCCTCACCGTGCCGATGTTCACAGTGTTCTGGGTCACATGGATGCTGGTCAGGCGGCGGCAGCGGATCATGGAAGAACAGCTGGTGAAGGCGGAACTCCAGGCCGAAATGGGTAAGCAAACCGTGATCGCCATCGCCCGTACCGTGGACGCCAAGGACGAACGCACCAGCGAACACTCCAAACGCGTGGCCATCTATTCCGAGAAGATCGCCCGTGCCGCTCACATGGATGAGAAACAATGTCAGGATATCAAATGGGCGGCCCAGATGCATGACATCGGCAAGATTGCCATTCCCGATCATATCCTGAATAAGAATTCACGCCTGACGGACGAGGAATACGCGCTCATGAAATCTCACACGACCCGGGGCGCAGAGATCCTGAAGGATTTCACCCTGCTGAACAACGTGATTGACGGCGCGGAATTCCATCACGAGCGATATGACGGACGGGGCTATCCCAAAGGCCTGAAGGGAGAGGAGATTCCGTTGTTTGCCCGGATCATCGGGGTGGCGGATGCCTTCGATGCCATGACCGCGAACCGGATTTACCGCAAGCAGATGGACTTCAGCTATGTTCTGAATGAGCTGGAGAAGGGCCGGGGAACCCAGTTTGATCCGCAGTTTGTGGATCTGCTGCTGAAGCTGATCCATGACGGCGAGATCGATCTGAACAAAATCTACCACGTGTCCAGAGAAGCGAGCGAAGAAGCGGAAAAGGCCGCAGAAGCCGCCCGGCAGAACGCGCAGGCCGCGACCGCTGAAGCGGAGAAGCCCAAGTCCAGCCCGGCGGCGCCTGCCGAAGCGGAGAAGCCCAAGTCCGACCCGGCGGCATCCGCCGAAGCGACCGGGGCTGAGCAAGGAGGCAACGCATGAAGAAGTATGGAATTCTGACTGTCGTCATTTGCGCCGCCGTCCTGCTGGCCGCCGCGCTTCTGACAGGCTATTGGACCGAGCGTCCTCAAAGCAGCGTCCTGAAGGTGGGCTTCGTGTATTCCGAGGATGAAAGCACTCCCTATACAGCCAACTTTGTCCAGGCCCAGCGGGCGCTGGAAGAAACCTTCGGCGAACGGGTGGAGGTGCTTTTCCGCTCGAACGTCCTTTCCCGGGACGCCGAGCGCCCGATGCTGGAACTGATCCGCGCGGGCTGCAGGCTGCTGTTCATCAATATGGACACGGACATTCCGGTTTTGCTTGCCCGGGAATATCCGGATGTCCAGTTCTGCCAGCTGTCCATGCCGGACGTCAGCATCGAGGGAACCACCGATAATTATCATACGTTCAACGGGGAAATCTTCCAGGCCCGCTATGTTTCCGGCATTGCGGCGGGCATGAAGCTTCGTCAGATGATGGACAGCGGCGCTCTTCAGCCCCGCGACGCGCTGGTGGGCTATGTAGGGGCCAACTCATCGACGGAGGTCATCTCCGGTTTCACGGCTTTCTTCCTGGGCGTTCGCTCCGTGGCCCCGGAGGCGATTATGCGGGTGCGCTACACCGGTTCCTGGAGCAATTACAACGCGGAGAAGGAAGCCGCGCGCAGGCTGATTGAGGAAGGCTGCGTGATCATCGCTCAGCATGTCAACACCGCGGCCCCGGCTGTGGCGTGCGAGGAGGCGAAGATGTCCGGCTATACGGTGTGGCATGTGGGCTATCATCAGAGCATGATGGACGTGGCGCCATCCTGCGCCCTGGTGAGTATCCGCACCAACTTTGCTCCCTATGTTCTAGAAGCGGCCGAAGCTGTCCTGAAGGGGCAGGTGATCGAGGAAGCGGTCACCGCTCACGCCCATGGCCGCGATCTTTCCGCCGGCTTTGAAAGCGGGTGGGTGGAACTGTTGGAGCTTAACCGGTTCATTGCGGCCGAGGGCACCGCGGAGCAGGTGGAAAAGGCCATCGAAGACCTGAAAAAAGGACGGATCCAGGTGTTTTCCGGAAACTATACGGGGGTCAATCCCCGCAATTCCGCGGACATCATTGACCTGACGAAAGGGTATAACGAAAACGAATACTCCTCCAATCCCTCCTTCGGATACATCCTGAAGGACTGCATCATTGTGGAGAATTGAGAGAACGGAGAATAACGAATGATACCAGCCCAGGATACACCGGAATACCGCGCCCTCCTGCATGAGCAGGTGGAAAAGCGCCGCACCTTCGCCATTATATCCCACCCGGACGCGGGAAAAACCACGCTGACGGAAAAGCTGCTCCTTTACGGCGGCGCCATCCGCTCGGCGGGCAGCGTCAAGGCCCGGAAAACGGACAAGCACGCCACCTCCGACTGGATGGAAATTGAGAAACAGCGCGGCATCTCCGTCACGAGTTCCGCCATGCAGTTCATCTATGACGGTTATCGCATCAACATTCTGGACACCCCCGGTCACCAGGACTTTTCGGAGGATACGTACCGGGTGCTGGTGGCGGCGGACGCGGCCGTGATGCTGCTGGACGCGGCCAAGGGCGTCGAGGCGCAGACCATCAAGCTGTTCAGGGTCTGCCGCATGCGCAATATCCCGATTTTCACCTTTGTGAATAAAATGGACCGCGCCGCCAAGGATCCTTTCGCCCTCATGGAGGAGCTTGAGCAGGTTCTCGGCATCCGCTCCTGCCCGATCAACTGGCCGATCGGCGTGGACGGGGATTTCCAGGGCGTGTATCACCGGGACACGAAAACGGTTGAGCTGTACACCGGCGGCGATCACGGAAAAACCCGCGTGGAAAAAACCGATCTCTCTCTGGATGATCCGGCGCTGCAAACGGTGCTTGAAAAGCATTACCGCGATCGCCTGACAGAGGAAATCGAGCTGCTGGACGAGGCGGGAGATTCCTTCGATCTGGAGAAGGTGCGAAGCGGCGAGCTGACCCCGATGTTCTTCGGATCCGCGGTGACGAATTTCGGCGTCGAGCCCTTCCTCGATCGCTTTCTGTCCTACACACCGCCGCCGCTTCCCCGGGAGAGTGACCAGGGACTGATTTCACCAGAGGATCCCTTCTTCTCCGGCTTCATCTTCAAGATTCAGGCCAACATGAATCCGGCGCACCGGGACCGCCTTGCCTTCATGCGCATTGTTTCGGGCGCTTTTGAGAAGGGCATGGAGGTCTGGCATTCGGGCACGGGCAAACCCGTGGCCCTCAAGCAGCCCCAGCAGTTTATGGCGGACGAGCGGGAAGCAGTGGAGGAAGCCTGGGCCGGAGATATCATCGGGCTGTTTGATCCGGGGATCTACCGGCTGGGGGATACCCTTTCCACCGGCCCGAAAATCCATTACGCCAACATCCCGATTTTCGCTCCGGAGTTTTTCAACCGCGTCCGTCCTCTGGACAGCATGAAACGAAAGCAGTTCCAGAAGGGGATTTCACAGCTGGCCGAGGAAGGCGCGATTCAGACCTTCCTGCGCACGGAAACCGGGCGGGAGGAATTCATGGTCGGCGTGGTGGGTGTCCTCCAGTTCGAAGTGCTGGAACATCGGCTGCGAACGGAGTATCAGACGGAAATCGTCATGGAGTCCATGCCTTTCCGGTTTGTCCGATGGGTGGTGAAAACACCGAAACCCATGGAAGACCTGAAGCTTACCTCTACTTCCGGCCGCGCGAAAGACAGCCACGACCGGGATGTCCTCCTGTTCGAAAACGAGTGGAGCATCCGCCTGGCCTGTGAGAACAACGAAGGCCTGATCCTTCGTGAAACCGCGGAACGGTAAGTGCTTCCGCCGCGACGGGAGATCCGTCCCATCGCGGTGAAACGAAACCTGTAACTTGATCTGTGAAAGGAGATCCTGACCCTTTATGATTCGGGAAGATATACGGAATATTGCGATTATTGCCCACGTAGACCACGGAAAAACTACGCTGGTGGACCAGATGCTGAAGCAGGGAGGCGTTTACCGGGAAAACCAGCAGACGGTGGACCGCGTGATGGATTCCAATGACCTGGAACGGGAGCGCGGCATTACCATTCTCAGCAAGAATACGGCCGTGCATTACCGGGGCCATAAAATCAACATCGTGGATACCCCCGGTCACGCTGATTTCGGCGGTGAGGTGGAACGGGTGCTGAAGATGGTCGACGGCGTTCTTCTTCTGGTGGACAGCTTTGAAGGCCCCATGCCCCAAACCCGCTTTGTGCTGAAGAAAGCGCTGGAACTGAACCTGAAAGTCCTGATCGTGATCAATAAGGTCGACCGTCCCGACGCCCGCTGTGACGAGGTGGTCAATGAAATTCTGGATCTGCTGATCGATCTGGACGCGGATGAATCCACCATCGAAAACCCCATCCTCTTTGTCTCCGCCCGCAAGGGCACAGCCACCCTCGATCTGTCTGAGCCCGGGAAGGATCTTCAGCCCCTGTTCGACGCGATTCTGCATGATATCCCGGCGCCGGAAGGGGACGCGGAAGGCCCGGCTCAGGTGCTGATTTCCACCATCGATTACAGCGAATACGTGGGCCGGATCGGCGTGGGACGGGTGGTTCGCGGAACTTTCACGGAAGGCATGAATGTCGTGCATACCAATCTGGAAACCGGCGCCACCAGCGCCCCCTGGCGTCTGGGCGGCCTTTTCCAGTATGACGGCCTGAAGCGGGTGAATGCCACGGAGGTCGGCATGGGGGATATCGTCGCGCTTTACGGCGCGGAGGATATCTCCATCGGAGATACGGTCTGCGCGCCGGAAAAGGTGGAGGGGCTGCCTTTTGTCAAGATCAGCGAACCCACCGTCACCATGACCTTCTCCGTCAACGACAGTCCTTTCGCCGGGAGGGAAGGCCAGTATGTCACGAGCCGCCATCTGCGGGCCCGGCTCTTCCGCGAACTTCAGACGGACGTGAGCCTCCGCGTGAACGATACCCAGTCGACCGATGCCTTCGAGGTGTGCGGCCGGGGCGAACTGCATCTCTCCATCCTGATTGAAAACATGCGCCGCCAGGGATATGAATTCGCCGTTTCGAAGCCGAAAGTGATTTACAAGGTGATTAACGGCGTCAAATGCGAGCCTGTTGAGCGCCTGATCGTAGATACACCCCAGGCTTCCGCCGGCGCCGTGATTGAAAAAATAGGCCGCCGCCGGGGCACCCTGGAGCACATGAGCGGCAGCGACCGGGTGCGTCTGGAGTTCCTGGTGCCGTCCCGCGGCCTTTTCGGATATCGCAGCGAGTTTATGACCGACACCCGGGGCGAGGGAATCATGTCCTCGGTGTTTGAACGATATGAACCGGTGAAAGGCGATATTCCGCATCGCAACGCCGGCGCTCTGATCTGCTTTGAAACCGGCGTCTCCACCAGCTACGGCCTCTTCTATTCCCAGGAGCGGGGCACCCTTTTCATCGGAGCGGGAGAGAATGTCTATATGGGCCAGATCTGCGGACAGAATGCCCGCCCGGGAGATCTGGTTGTGAACGTCTGCAAGCAGAAGCATGTGACCAACATGCGCAATGCCTCCGCCTCTGAAGACGCCATGCGGCTGATTTCCGTTCACCCGCTCACACTGGAGGAGTGCCTGGAGTTTATCGACGATGACGAACTTCTGGAAATTACGCCGAAGAATCTCCGGATGCGAAAGCGTCAGCTGGATCATTCTCTCCGCGCCAAAGCCCGGTCCCGCGGCGAAGAAGCGTAAAAACCGGAAAAACCGGGAAAAACCGGAAAAATTTCGGGCGGCGGGAGCCGCCGCCGCGTTTCCATCGTATCTATAGGGTGAGGAACCGTGATCCGATACCGGTGGTATCACCCCGGAGAACTGTTCCTGCCCTGTGATAGATTTGTTTGAATGATGTTCATGAAAGGGGAAAGAAACGATGAAGAAACTGTTATCTGTTCTGCTTGTGCTTTTTCTGATGACGACGGTTGCCTGGGCCGAAGGGACCGAAACCGCCAACATTTCCCAGGATGATCCGTTGCACGCGCACCTGAAAACCCTGGGCGACACACCCTATACGATCAGCATGACCGAATATGGCACACTGGAACCCAAAGGGTTTGATCCAACGACCTACATTTCCCTCCTGCAGGATATGCAGGTCGAATCCGCGGGCATCGGCGAAGCCCCTGACGGGGAATATGTTGTGCTGGCCTTCCCGGAGGAAAACATCCGATTTGATTTCTTCCTGGCTTTTCCGGAAAAGAACCTGTTCCGACTGGTGGAAGCGGACGGAAATGAAATCCTCTATCAGGCATTTCCCCCGGAGGATCGGGCCTGCATCAGCGGCGTGATGACCGCCTGGTACAGCTCTCTGGCCGATGATCAGGGACTGATTCCCCAGATCGAAGCCCATCTTCCCGATCCGGGCTGGGTGCTGGACAGCGTGAACGGTCAGGTGTGGCAGGACGATCGCGCTGTGCTGGATGTGTTCCTCGAGGACACCGATAACTATAAGGTGCTGATCTCCTGGGGCTCCAGCGCCTGGGAGAACACGGAGTGGGTCTATGCCTGCGAATATGACGCCGGCACCCAGACCCTCCGCGCCCGGCATGTTACCTGTGACAACGTCCTCTGGGATGAGAACGGAAACGAGACCCGCACCGAAGTTATGGATCAGGATTCCGAAGCGGTTTTCGCTCTGAACGGGGAAGGGAAACTGGTGATTACGAACGCCGGCGATCCCAGGCTGGAAGGCAAAGCCTTCGAAGCGACGCCCGTACAGGAGAATGCTCCCTGGATGATTCCCGAATCCAACGAGATGACCCCGGATCTGACGGCCGCGTTCAACCAGGCCATGTCCGAGCTGATGGGCGTGAATTACGTGCCCCTGGCTTACCTGGGGGAAAAGGATGGCGTGCGATGCTTTTTCTGCCGGGCCACCGTGGTCTATCCCGATGCCGTTCCCTATTATACCCTGGTTTATCTGAATGACGGCGGTGTCCAGAACATCTGGGATATCTGGATGGATCAGCACACCGCGCAGTGATCGGCGGATAGCCGGAGATCCTGACAGCCCGGTCCGATCGGATCCGAAAAAGTTTACCGTTTGTTCACACAGAACACATTGTATCCACACGGCGGATTGTGTATAATAGTCGCCGTCGAAAGACGAAAAATCTCAGGCCGGATGGTTCCGGACGGAATGCTGATGAAATCGGAGGAAGTTGAAACATGAAGCGGATTTTGTCTTTGTTGCTGGTGATGACCATGCTTCTCGGCTGCGCGGCAGCCTGGGCGGAAGGGGAGACCGCCGCCACCGCAGAAACAGCAGCGGCGGTTGAGGCCGCGGCTGAAACCGAAGCCGCTCCGGAAGCGGAAGCCGTTCCGGAAGGCGCGGTGATCACTGTGGAAACCGAGCCTGTGGTTCTGGCTGTGGTCAACGGCAAAGAGCTTACCGACAAGGACGAGGATCTGGTCGGCGCGATCGACTATTATGTCGCCTCCTATCAGACCAATTTCCTTTCCGGCGGGCTGGAAGTTCCGGAAGACCTGCTGCGTGAATATGTTAAGGCAAATCTGCTGAATTCCCTGATCTCCTATGAAGTCAGACAGGCCAAAGCTGTGGAGATGGGCCTGGATCAGTTTACGGCCGAAGAGCTCACAAAGTATGAAGACACTGTGCGGGCGGATCTGGAATCCTATCTTTCCGAGGAGATGAGCGCGGCCGGAATCACGGACGCGTCTA
>CADBLV010000284.1 GCA_902795555.1 uncultured Eubacteriales bacterium
GTGGGGCTGGTCTATTCCCGAAACCTGTACGGAGAAAAAAGAAAAGACCCTTCCTTTATCCGGTATATGGATCCGGAGTGTCCTGAGGTCATGGAGCATCTCCCTCCCGTTTTTCTGGCCGGGAGCGACGCGGATTTCCTGAGAGACTATACAAAGCGCTATGCGGCGGCCCTGCGTCGGGCTGGACATCCCTGTATGCTGATTTATTACGAAGATAATAAAATGCTGACCCACGCATTTCCCGCGCTGAAGCCCGAACTGCCGGAAAGCAGGGACGTTCTGGATAAACTGCTGGAATGGATTGCTGGTTTTATGGACGATGAAAGCACGGATGCACGCGAAATGAAGAATGACATGGCTTGACAATCCGTCGAGATCCGTGCAGGTGGGAGAAAGCATCTCGGGAGAAGGGCACAGCCCCGAACCCGCAAACTTTGAAACAGGAGGAAATGACCATGAAAACCATGGAAGAACTGTACAACGAGATTAAGAACGATAAGAAGCTGCAGAATGAGGCGCTCAAAGCTGTAAAAGCTGATAAGCTTGCGGATTTTCTGAAGGCTCACGATTGCAATGCCTCTGTAGATGAAGTGATCCCCTTCGCGAAGGCCAAGCTTGAAAAGGCCGGGCTTTCTCTGCTTGATTTGTTATAAGAGAAAGTTTGAATGCTTCTGTCTGCTATATTCCCTTGTATTTGCCTGTGGAAAACTTGCTTTTTCATAGCCGCTGACCCGGGTTTCGGGTCAGCGGCTTTTTTTCTGTAACCGAATTTACAGCGTATGCCGAATTGAACAGCATGGCGGAAAAAGCATCCCTGTCCTGTCGAAGAATCGCCGCCGAATATGATTGACATGGTCGGATTTTCGCCGTATAATACATTCAACAGAGAATCAGCCGGGCTCGAGAGAGCCGGTGTTTCTCAAAAAATTCATATTGGAGGGTTTATCTATGAAAAAGGTTCTTGCGGTACTGATGGCGTTGGCTCTGGTGCTCACCATGTGCTCCTTCGCCGCGGCGGAATCCGGCCTGTCCGGAAAGCTGACCATCTGGGCCTGGGGCGCGGATGCGGAAGCTGAACAGCGCGAAGCGATTATCAAGGCGTTCATCGCCAACCATCCCGAGCTGGAAGTGGAATATTCCATCATTCCCACGGCCGACTCCGTGTGGGATCAGAAGGCCACCGCGGCCCTGACCAGCGGCAGCGCTCCGGACGTGATCCAGATGTCCCCTGACTACTTCGGCATGAACACCAAGTATTACATGGATCTGCGGCCCTTTGTGGAAAAAGACGGCGTGAACCTGGACGAAGTGCTGGTTCCCGGCATGATTGACGGATACTATGACACCGATGGCAAGCTGGAAGGATTCCCGATGCATGCAAACATTTTCTGCATGGCCATCAACAAGGATATGTTCGACGCGGCCGGTGTGCCCTATCCGCAGGAAGGCTGGACGCTGGAAGACATGCTGGACTGGGGCAAGGCCTTCATCGGCGGAGAAGGCGCAACCAAGACGTATGCCCTGTGCAAGCACTGGGTCATGAACGCCGCGATGCCCTATGCCGGCGGCGGTGTCCCCTATGCGGATGACCTGAGCGCATGCTACATGGACAGCCCCGAAATCAAGAAGTCCCTGGAGCTGTATCAGAAGATGATTCTGGAAGGATATATGCCCAACGATGCCGAGAGCACCGCGATTCCTTCCTCCATCCTGTTCCAGAGCGGCCTGTGCGCCATGTATCCTCTGGGCGGCTTTGAAGCCGAGAGCTTCCTGAACGACTGCCAGGAAAGCGGCATCAATGTGGGCCTGGTGCCCATGCCCATGGGCGTCGGCGCTGATGCCAAGGAAATCAACGTGATTTATGCCACCGGCTGGGCCATCACCACCACGGCGAAGAATCCGGAAGCCGCCTGGGCCTTCATCAAGGGCAATGCCTATGCGGAAGAAGAAATGGTGAAAGCCACCGCCACCTGCGGCATGCCTGCCGGCAAGGAAGTGGCCGAGAACTATTACGCCAAGATTGAGTATCTGGACTTCGGCACCTATTACAATGACTACATGGTGAATCACCTGGCAAAGAGCCACATCAACCCCTGGGGCGGCACGCTGGCTTCCACCGGTGACATCTGGGCCAACATGGTGCAGGCTGTCACGATGGACGGCATGAGCCCTGATGAAGCAATGGCGAAGTATTCACAGCAGTGCATTGACCAGTTCAACAGCTATGGATTCGCGACTGCGATGAAGGCCAACTGATATTTCGCAAAAAGCGGCGCAGGGGGGGATTAACTTCCCTGCGCCTTTCCATGTAAAGGTGGTATCAATGTGAAAAAGAAAAAGCTTTCCGGCCTTGACAGGCGAAACACCATCAATTTTTACGCCTTTATTGCCCCCTGGCTTCTGGGCTTTCTGGTGCTGACGGTATACCCGATGCTGGAGTCCTTCCGCCTTTCGCTGACAGACACCGGATTTACCGGAGACGGCTCCTACATCGGCTTTGCGAACTTTGTGCAGGCCCTGACCGTGGAAACCCGGGTGCTCACCGCGTTCAAAAATACGTTTTTCTACGTGCTGATGTTCGTGCCGTTGAACCTGGCGCTTTCCTTTTTCCTGGGATGGCTGCTCAGTCGGCAGATCAAGTGCCTGGGCTTCTTCCGCAGCGTGTTTTACATTCCCTACCTGACCGCCGGCGTGGCGGTGACCATCATGTGGGGCTGGATGTTTAACGGGACCTACGGTCTGATCAACTATGTGCTTTCCCTGGTGGGCATTCAGGGTCCCAACTGGCTGGGAGATAAAAACACCGCTCTCATTTGTATTGTGGTCATGAACCTGTGGTCCATCGGCAACAACGTGCTGATTATGCTGGCCGGCATTCAGGATATCCCCCGTTCCTATTATGAGAGTTCCGAAATTGACGGGGCTTCAACCTGGCGGCAGATCTGGTCGATCACGATTCCGCTGTGTACTCCCACCATTTATTTCAACCTGGTCATGGGCATCATCGGCTCTTTCCAGCTGTTCAATCAGCCCTACATTCTGACTGACGGCGGTCCGGTGGATTCCACGCTCACGGTATCTCTGTTTATCTTCCGCAACGCCTTTGAATACGGAAAAATGGGCTACGCCTCCGCTGTGGCGTGGATGCTCTTTGTAGCCATCATGGCGCTGGTGCTGATCGTGCAGTCTACCCAGAAAAAATGGGTATTCTACGGCGACTGACGGAGAAGGAGGCGAGAAAGATGACAACAACTGCAAAACCCAAATCCTTCCGTACCCAGCGAGCGATCGGCCGTGCAATCATCTATCTTATTCTGATCATCTGCTCGATTATCTGCATCCTTCCATTCATCTGGATGCTGCTCACCTCGGTGAAATCCACGGCGGAAGCCTTTAAATTCCCGCCCACGATTTTCCCTAAAAAATGGCTGTGGACGAATTACACCAATGGTCTGCAGAAGGCGAACTTCCCCCTGTATTTCAAAAACACGGCGATCGTTACCGCCCTGTGCACCATCGGCGTGGTGCTGTCGGCCCAGTATGTGGCCTACGGCTTCTCCCGGTTTAAGTGCAAGGGCTCCGGTGTATGGTACACGCTGATGCTGGCCACCATGATGCTGCCCGGACAGGTGACCCTGATCCCCCAATATCTGCTGTATCTGAAAATGGGCATGGTGGACACCTATCTGCCGCTGATCATTCCTTCATGGCTGGGGGGCGGCGCATTCAATATTTTCCTGTTTATTCAGTTTTTCCGCACCCTTCCCAAGGAGCTGGACGAGGCGGCTTTCATTGACGGCGCCTCCACCTTCCAGACTTTTATGTACATCATGATGCCCTCTGTGAAGTCGGTTTCACTGTGCGTGCTGGTAATGTCGCTGGTGTATAACTGGAACGACTTCTTCACTCCCCTGATTTATATCAACAGCACCCAGAAGTTCACTCTGGCCATCGGCCTGCAGTTTCTGAACAGCTCGATGGGCACCACCAAAATCGGCCAGATGATGGCGGTTGCGGTAGCGACGATGATTCCCGTGCTGATTGTTTTCTTCCTGTGTCAGAAGTATTTTGTGGAAGGCATCAAGATGTCCGGGATCAAGGATTGATGATCTTCGACGCACCTTTGGTGCGATCAAAACGACAGGTCGTTTTGATCGAAGATCAGTATGCTTACACGAAGGAGGAATATCACCTTTGGCAACATTTGAAATCAATACCGGGGCGGAACGCCGCCCCTTTCCCCATTACTGGGAAACCTGTGTCGGTTCCTGCCATGGGCCCACTGCCCTGCGCGAAGACTATCGACGCCACCTGCGCCAGTGCCACAACGAGCTGGGCTTCCGCTATGTTCGTTTCCACGGGATCCTGGATGACAGCATGAGCGTATGCCTGAAGGACCGGAACGGCACGCTGCGCTATAACTTCACCCTGATTGACAGCGTTTTTGATTTTCTGCTGTCCATCGACATGAAGCCCTTCCTGGAGCTGAGCTTCATGCCTTCCGCCCTGGCATCCACGGGAAAGGAACTGTTCACCTACCGGGGCAATATCTCCAAGCCCCGCGACTATGCCGAGTGGGATGAACTGATCGGCCGCCTTACCTGCCATCTTGTTGACCGCTACGGACTGGATGAAGTCCGCAAATGGTTCTTTGAGGTGTGGAATGAGCCGAACCTGTCCTTCTTCTATGAGGGCACTCAGGCGGATTACTTTGAACTGTATGATCATACCTGCGCGGCCATCAAACAGGTGGATCCACTGCTGAAGGTCGGCGGCCCGGCCACGGCGATCAACGCCTGGCTTCCGGAGATGATTCGTCACTGCGAAGAAAACGGCGTGCCGCTGGATTTTCTCACCACGCACCACTACCCCACGGATGACCCGCTGTGGAATTCCGGCATGTCCATCGAAGCGTTTTTTGAGCAGATGTTCAAATCCGGCGATCCGGACGCAACAAAGAAGTTGACAGCTCACAGCCGCGGGATCCTGACCGTAATGCTGAAGCGTGCAAAGGAGGAGGCAGGGGATTATCCCCTGTATTATACCGAGTGGAACACATCTTCCAATGACATGGATCTGCGGCATGATGTGCCATACAGCGCAGCCTTTGTGGCGAAAACCCTCATTGATAACACGGGGCTGGTGGATGTTTACAGCTTCTGGACCTTCTCGGATATCTTTGAGGA
>CADBLV010000285.1 GCA_902795555.1 uncultured Eubacteriales bacterium
CTGATCAACAAGGCCCACGGCATGGGCATCCGGGTGCTGCTGGACGTGGTGCACAGCCATGCCTGCCCCAACGTGGGGGAGGGGCTCTATCTGCAGGACGGCACGGACGAACAGTATTTTCTGAGCGGGGACCAGGGATGGCATCCGGCCTGGGGCACCAAGCTGTTCAATTACGGACGGGTTGAGGTGCTGCACTTTTTGCTGAGCAATCTGAAGTATTGGCAGACGGAATATCATTTCGACGGATTCCGGTTTGACGGGGTGACCAGCATGATCTATCACGATCACGGGCTGGGCTCTGCCTTCACGAATTACGACATGTATTTCAACATGAACACGGATCTGGAAGCCATCAACTATCTGCAGCTGGCCAACGAGCTGATTCACGAGGTGAATCCGAACGCACTGAGCATCGCGGAAGACATGAGCGGCATGCCGGGCATGTGCCTGGCCATCGAGCAGGGCGGTATCGGATTTGATTACCGGCTGAGTATGGGCGAGCCGGATTACTGGATCAAGCTGCTGAAGGACACCCGGGACGAGGACTGGCAGATGCACGCCCTCTGGCACGAGATGACCACCAGACGGCCCCAGGAAAAGGTGATCGGATATTGCGAAAGCCATGACCAGGCGCTGGTCGGGGACAAGACGATTCTGTTCCGGATGGCAGACGCGGAGATGTACACCGGGATGAGCAAGGAATACCATTCCATGACCATGGACCGGGCCATCGAGCTGCATAAGATTATCCGGCTGTTTACCATGAGCCTGGGCGGAAACGGCTATCTCAACTTCATGGGAAACGAATTCGGCCATCCGGAGTGGATCGATTTTCCGCGGGAAGGGAACGGATGGAGCTATAAGTACTGCCGGAGGCAGTGGTCGCTGGTGGACAATCCGAACCTGAAATACGAATGGCTGAATGAATTCGACCGGGCGATGATCACCATGGCGCGGGAGCATCGGCTGCTGGACGATCCGTACGCAACGAGCCTGTGGATTGACAACGACCGGAAGATTATCACCTACAGCCGGGGGAAGCTGCTGTTTGTGGTCAACTTCCACAGCAGCTATTCGGAGCAGTCCTTCTTCCTGCATGCTCACACCACGGGCGAAGGAGCATACCGCGTGATTCTTTCCTCCGACGAAGGGCGCTTCGGCGGCGCGGGGCTGATTGACCACGGATATGTGTACCGGACGGAATACCACGAAGGCCAGGGACTGGGATTCAACGTTTATTCGCCCTGCCGGACGGCGATGGTGCTGGAAAAAATCGAATAAACAAAAAACTGTTGCCACGCGCCGGAAAGTATGCTATACTTTCCGGCGTGTGGTTGTCCGCACAAGATGAGATGGCGTAACGCCTTGAAAGAAGGGTTTAACGGCAAGAGTGGAAACAGCCCGAACGTTGCTGATGTACCCCGTGAGCCGGATGGAAAAAGAGGGAATCCGGCGCGGCATCGCGGCGGAGGAGGGGTTTGTTTTCCGCTCTTTTTGTGTGAACTGAGCCGGAGGACCCGGGACCGAAGACAGGAGACAGCGCATGGCCAGAGCGGAACGGCCGGCCGGCATTGAACCCCAATGCCGCCGGATTGCGGAAGAGATGGGGTATGAGCTGGTTGATGTATGCGTGGAGAAGGAGAGCGCGGGAAAGATGCTCCGCTTCTACATCGACCGGCCGGAAGGCATCTCGCTGGACGATTGCGAGGCCTACCACAAAGCCGTGCGGGGACTGACGGACAGGGTGGATTACGACTACATGGAGGTTTCTTCCCCGGGAATCGACCGGCCCCTGAAAAAAGACCGGGATTTTGAGCGGAACCTGGGGGCGGAGATTGAGGTGCACCTGTATAAGCCCCTGGAGGGCAGCAAGCTGTGGACCGGAAGGCTTTGCGGACTGGCGGACGGGAACATTCTGCTGGAAACAGCGGAGGGGATTCGGGAAATTCCCAGGAAAGCCGCGGCGCTGGTGAAGCCTTTGATCGATATGGAAGGCATCGAGGACGTGGACTTGGGCGGGGACGCAGAACCGGCCGGGGGCGAAACGGAGCCCGAAGACGGCCCGGAGCGAGGTATTGCCGACTGACGACAACGAAGCGACCGGGAATTCAGGCAGACGGGATGCTTTGGACAGAAGATAACGCAGCCTGAGCGCAGGGCCCGGACAGGACAGGACGAAGACTATAAGAACCCGTTCAGCCGAAGACGGAAGGGTTCGAAAAGAAAGAGGAGCGAGACATGAAATCCGAAAAATCCGAAATCGTAGAAGCAATCAAAATGCTGGCCAAGGAGAAAGAGATCAGCGAAGAATCCCTCTTCAACACCATCGAGGAAGCGCTGAAGGCCGCATACCGGAAGAATCTGCCCAAGGGCGAGACGGCGCCGAACAATCTGGACGTCACTGTGAACCGGCAAACCGGCGCCCTTTCCGTATATGCCCGCAAACTGATTGTGGAAGAGGTTGAGGATCCGGTGAACCAGATCGGGCTGGAGGAAGCCCAGAAGATCAAGCCGGAATATCAGATGGGCGACATTGCCGAGGTGGATGTGACCCCGAAGGGTTTCCTGCGGGTTGCCGCTCAGACGGCCAAGCAGGTGATCATCCAGCACATCCGCGAGGCAGAGCGCGGAAAGATCTACGACGAATATGTCGAGAAGGAAAGCGAGATCCTGACCGGTATCGTGGAGCGGATCGAGCCCAGGGCTGCGTATGTGGATCTGGGCCGGACCGAAGGCGTGCTGGACCGGGATGAGATGATTCCAGGAGAGATTCTGCACGACGGAGACCACATCAAGGTTTACATTCTGGAGGTGCACCGGGAGAGCCGCAGCATGGTGTACACGCCTCAGGTGTATGTGAGCCGGATTCATCCCAATCTGGTGAAGCGGCTGTTTGAGATGGAAGTTCCGGAGATTGCGGGCGGCATCGTGACCATTAAGGCCATTGCCCGGGAAGCGGGCAGCCGCACTAAGATTGCCGTGCACAGCTCGGACATGATGATCGACCCTGTGGGCGCCTGCGTGGGCCAGCGGGGCGGCCGGGTGGACCGGGTTGTGAGCGAGCTGAAAGGCGAGAAGATCGACATCATCAAATGGAGCAGCAACCCGGCGGAGTTTGTGGCCAACGCCCTGAATCCGGCGCATGTGCTGAGCGTGTATCAGTCTGTGGATGAAAAGGCTTTCCGCGTCATTGTGCCGGACAACCAGCTGAGCCTGGCCATCGGCAAGGAAGGACAGAACGCCCGCCTGGCCGCCCGGCTGACCGGATGGAAGATTGACATCAAGAGCCAGACTCAGGCCGCGTCCATGACCGATATGGTCGACGAGAACGGCCAGGTCACGACATACGTCCAGGTTGAGACGCCGACCTATGACAGCTTTACCATGGACTTTGACGACTCCCTGATCGGGGAGGACGACACCGAATAAGGATCGCCGGGTTCATCGGTCCGGACGGGGCCGGAGAACGACACCGAATAAGGACTGGCGGATCCATCGGTTCGGACGGAGTCGGCGGACGACGGAAGAAAGGGATGGCCGGAAGGAGCCGGGAAATGAAGGCGAGAAAGACGCCGATGCGGATGTGCGTCGGATGCCGCGAGATGAAGGATAAACGGGAGCTGATCCGCATTGTCCGCAGCCCGGAGGGAACCGTTTCCCTGGATCCTGTGGGCAAGAAACCGGGCCGTGGCGCCTATGTGTGCCCCCGGGTTGAATGCCTGCGGCGGGCAATCAAACAGCGGCAGCTGGAACGGCAGCTGGACATCACGCTGTCGGACGAGGTGAAGGAAGGGCTGGCAGACGCCCTGGCCGCGGCGGAGAAGGCTGCTGCAGCGGAGAAGGCTCCGGAAGAAGCCCCGGCTGCGGCAACCGAGAAAGCCGCGGCGGAGAAGGCTCCGGCGGCGGAGAAAAACGCGACGGTAGCGGAGGCAGCCCATGGATGACAAAGCGCTGCGGGGCCTGCTGGGGCTCTGCGCACGGGCCGGACAGGCGGTTTTCGGCGAGGAAGGCTGCAAAAAGGCCCTGGCGGAAGGGGTGTGCGGGGTGCTGCTGCTGGACGGCGGGGTTTCCGAAAACACCAGGAAACGATATGAGACGCTGTGCGAGCGAACCGGGACGCCGCTGATCGAAACGACGGAAGATCTGATCAGCCAGGCGACAGGTCGGAATGCCATGGCCATGGCCCTGCGGAAGGGAACGCTTTGCGACAGGGTTTTGGACCGGAACGAACCAAACCGTTGATTCCCGGGGGAGCGATTTCCCGGAAACAAAAATTCCCGGAGGCGGAATTCCCGGAAACGAAAGAACCCCGGAGGCAATATTCCCGGACCCGAAAGATTCCCGGAAGCGGAATTCCCGGAAACGGACAAAGGAAACCAATTTGATGCCGATACGGCTGGAGGGACAAACGTCGAATGGCGAAACAGACTTTGAAGGATGCTACCAAAGAACTGATGGACGGCGCGGCCGAGCTTTTGCAGGAAGCGACCGGCATCAGGAAGGGAGCGGATGCGCTGCTGGACGAGCTGAAGCGGATGGATGCTGCCTGGAACCGCCAGAAGGAAGAAGAGGCGGCCCGCAGGAAGCAGCAGCAGCAGATGCGCGTTCAGTCCGGTCACACCAAGGCATATACCATGCTGGACGAAGATGAGAAGCGCATGATGGAGGAAGCCATGAAGGCGGAACCTCCGGCCACGGAGGAGCTTCCGAAGGATCAGCCTGCCGCGCCGGAGGCCGAGCCCCGGGAGACTGCTCCGGAACCCCCGGCTATCCCTGTGAAGGACGAAGAAAAAGCGGAAGCGCCGGCGGTGAAGGCAGAACCGGAGACGGAGACGGCCAAGCCTGCTCCCGTGAGCGAAAAGCAGTCGAAGCCGGAGCGGACGGACCGACCCGAGCGGACGGACCGGCCCGAGCGCGCGGACAGATCCGAGCGGCCTGAGAAGCCGAAGGAGAACAAGCCCGCCGCGCCGAAGAAGCCGGTTATCGGCCAGATTATGAGCCGTCCCGGCGACGCGCCCAGAATGCCTGCGGGCCAGCAGGGCTCCTCTGCCCGGCCCGCCGGAGGACAGGGTGCTTACGGACGGCCGGCGGCAGGCCAGGGAGCCCAGGGCGGTGCTTACGGACGGCCGGCGGCAGGCCAGGGAGCCCAGGGCGGTGCTTACGGACGGCCGGCGGCAGGTCAGGGCGCTCAGGGCGGATACGGCCGGCCTGCGGGTGGCGCTCAGGGCGGATACGGAAGGCCTGCGGGCGGCGCTCAGGGCGGATACGGAAGGCCTGCGGGCGGCGCTCAGGGGACCGGTTTCGGCCGGCCCGCGGGCGGCGGTACGGGCGGACGGCCCATGGGACAGGCCGGCGGCGGATTTTCCCGGGGCGGCGCTCAGGGCGGCAGGCCCCAGACCGGCGGGTTCGGCGGCCGCACGGGCGGCGGCATGGGCGGCGGGCGGAGCCGGGCTCCGGAGCTTTCCGCACCCATTGAAAAGGAACGGGTTTCCAATTACGACCCCAACAAGAAAAACTATGTGCGCCAGCACGATCCCGAGCATGTGACCCGGAACCGGAAGCAGGCCAGCAAGAATACCTTCAACGGATATGACGACGAGGTGATCCGGGGCGGCAAGCGGGCCCGGGCCAAGAAGCCCAGCGCCCAGCAGATGATGGCGCCCATCAAGATTGAAACCGCGTACATGGCCGGGGATACGATCACCGTTCGCGATCTGACGGAAAAGATCGGCAAGCCCGCGGGTGAGATCATCAAGAAGCTGTTCATGCTGGGAAACATGGCCACCATCAACAGCGAAATCGATTTTGACACGGCGCAGCTGGTGTGCTCCGACTTTGAGATCACCCTGGAGCGGAAGCAGGAGCAGACCGCGGAAGCGGCCCTGGTGGCGGAAGACTTTACGGACGAGGAGGAGAACCTCCAGCCCAGGCCTCCCGTGGTGACGATTATGGGTCACGTGGATCACGGAAAAACCAGCCTGCTGGACTACATCCGCAAAAGCCGGGTGACCGCGGGCGAGGCCGGCGGCAGCACCCAGCATATCGGCGCGTATACGGTGAATGTGGGGGACGGCCGTCAGATTACCTTCCTGGATACGCCCGGAC
>CADBLV010000286.1 GCA_902795555.1 uncultured Eubacteriales bacterium
GATCCAGGGCAGCCATCTTCAGGCACATCTCCTTGAATTCTTCCACGGTCTTGGGCTCTTCGGTGTAGCCGGCCTGGGCCGCGAAGTCGTTCCGATAATAGATACCGGCGCGGGCATAGGGACGAGCCCGATAGATGCCGTAAATACGGCCGTCGATGGCGATGTTATCATAGACGGATTTGGCCCCGGCGGCCAGATTCGGATAGTTCGCGGCATCGGCCACAAAATCCGTCAGATCCCAGAAGGCGCCGGCAGTGGCGGAATTGATCATAATGGAATCGCGCGGGCCCTGCATGACCATCACTTCGGGCATGTTGCCCGGGTCGGACATGGTCAGCGTGGTGCGCTCGCCATAGCCGGAATCCGGCACCCAGGTGATGTCCAGCTTCACGCCGGTGGCTTCATAGATCGCCTGCAGGATGGGGTTGCCGGCTTCCAGGGTGACCCAGTCGGAATCGGAGAAGAAGTCCGGAAGCATGACCTTCAGGGTCATGTCTTCCTCGGCGGCGGCAAAGCTCATCACGGAGAAGAGCAGCGCCAGGCACAGGAAAAGGGAAACGATTTTCTTCATGGTTACAGCCTCCTTTTTAATATGTTATCGTTTGAGCGGCCAATGCCGCTGATAACCATTATCCTTTGAGCGCCCCGACCATGACGCCCTTGACGAAATATTTCTGGAGGAACGGATAGATGCACATAATCGGAACGGTCGCGACCACGATGACCGCCATCTTGATGGACTGCTTCGGGGGTTCCACGAAGTTGGGATCCATCAGGCTCATATCGCTGGCCGAAGCCTCCGCCGTGACAATGATATTCCGGAGGATCAGCTGCAGGGGATATTTCTTATCATCCGTCAGATAAATCATGGCGGAGAAATAGCTGTTCCAGTGGCCCACGGCATAGAACAGCCCGAAGGTCGCCAGCACGGGCAGGCTCAGAGGAAGCACGATGCGAACGAGGGTCATCAGATCGTTGCAGCCGTCCAGGGCCGCGCTTTCCTCCAGTTCCTGCGGAATGCCCTGGAAGAAGTTTTTCACGATCATCATATTGTAGGCGCTGATGGCTCCCGGCAGAAGGATGGCCCAGTAGCTCCCCCGCAGGCCCAGCCAGGAGGACACCACAATATAGCCGGGAATCATGCCGCCGGAGAAGAACATGCTGATGATGACCAGATTCAGGATGGGAGTACGTCCCCGGAGATACCGTTTGGAAAGGGGGTAGGCCATGGTGACCGTACAGAACAGATTGATCGCCGTTCCGCAGACCGTGATCAGGACAGAGTTTCCGAAAGCCCGGAGCAGCTTATTGGAAGCGAAGATATACCTGTAAGCGTCGAGAGACCAGGTTTGCGGAATGATGAACATGGAACGGGTCTGCAGTTCCAGCTCGGTGGCGAAGGAGTTGAAAATGATGTAGATGACCGGCAGCACCGTGGTGAACGCCGCCAGGCCGATGATCAGATGATTGAAAATATCAAAGATAATGCTGCCGGTTGTGCGATAAACCCCGACAGGGCCGCTGCCGACGGTGATGGTTTTGCCGTTGAGCTGAACGGTGGTTTCATCGATTTTCTTCTTGGCCATGCTGCTCGCCTCCCCTCTTAATACAGGCCTTCTTCGCCAAGGGCGTGGGCAATCTTATTGGAAGAGACCACCAGGATCACGGAAATCAGGGACTTCATCAGGCCCACGGCTGTGGTGTAGCTGAGCTGGCCGTTGACAATACCGTTCTGATAAACAAAGACATCGAGGGTCTGGGAAACGGAGCGGTTGAGCGCGTTGGACATCAGGATCAGATGCTCATAGCCCGTGTCCAGAACGCTGCCCATCCGGAGAACCAGGAGCAGGACGATGGTGGACCGGATGGCCGGGAGCGTGATATGCCAGAGGCGCTGGAGCCGGTTGGCTCCGTCGATCATGGCCGCCTCATAAAGCTGCGTATCCACATTGGTAAGCGCGGCCAGGAAGATGATCGTTCCCCATCCGGTCTCTTTCCAGATGGCCTGACCGACAATCATCCATCGGAAAACCTTCGGATCGCCGAGATAATCGATAGAATGGCCGAGCAGCTGGGTGGTCAGCTTATAGATGATTCCGTCGGAACCAAAGACCACATAGGTGATGGACACCACGATCACAATGGAGATGAAATGCGGCATATACAGAAGCGTCTGGGTCAGCTTTTTATAATGCATGTTCCGCACTTCATTCAGCAGCAGGGCCAGAATAATCGGCGCGGGAAAGGTGAAAACGATGCTCATCAGGCTGAGGATCAGGGTGTTGGAAAGATAGTCCACCCATTTCTTCGTCGCAAAGAAGCGCTGGAACCAGTACAGCCCTTTCCACGCGCTCTTGAACGGCCCCAGGAAAGGCGAATAATCCTCAAAGGCGATGACAATGCCCCACATGGGCAGATATTTGAAGACCAGGAAATAGATCAGACCCGGAATCAGCATGATATACAGCCACTTGTTGCGGAGCAGATCGGTCCCCAGCTTGCTCCAGTATCCGCGGCCCGCGGGGGCAGGACGGATTCGATTTTCAACCGCTTTCGTCGTCACAGGTCTGTCTCCTTTCCACCCGGCTTTTCCGGCCTGATTCAGCCTTTTATCATCAGTCCTGATTTGTGTCCTGAATCATCAGCTCCGTCAGCATCAGGAATGTAAGCCCCTGTCCGTAGGCAGTCGGGGTGACGATGATATCCTTATAATGCTGCAGGTCGTGCCCCATGCCTGTTCCGCCGGAAACGCCCTGAACAGCGCCGGTTTCATCAATCTGGGCCAGCACGGCGTCGGCCGCCTGCTTGGCCATTTCCGCATAGGGGGTCTGAGGCAGCCAGCCCATCCGCATCCCCTTCAGCACCCCATAGGCCACGGCCGCCGTGGCGCTGGTTTCACTGTAGGATTCTTCCACATTGATGAGGGTTGAATACAGGCCGCTGGTTCGCTGATATTTCCAGAGGGCCAGCACCTGATCCAGCCAGGCGCTGCGAATCATCCGCATGGCGGCGTTATCCCGCTTGGTGATGTCATAAAGCTCGATGGCCGCGGCGGTAAACCACGCATTTCCCCGGGCCCAGAACGCCTGGGCGAAATTATGGCGGCGGTCGAAGGTCCAGCCGTGATAGAACAGGCCGGTTACCTTGTCCTGCAGATACCGGATATGGATGAGGAACTGATATTCCGCCTCCTCGATCAGCTCCGGCCGGCCGAGCACCACCCCGGCCTTGGCCAGGAAAAGGCAGACCATGAAGAGCGTGTCGCACCAGAGCTGCTGAAAATGCTTGTTCCAGGCTGTGCAGTGCTGCAGGCCTTCATACTCCGTGCGGGGCATTTCCTTCAGCACCCAATCCAGCCAGCTCTCGATGACCGGGAGATATTCCGGATTTTTCGTTTCCTGATAAAGACAGGTGAGCGTGAGAACAGGGGCCACCGTGTTCACATTCCGATGCGGCTGGGTTTCCCGATGAAGCATGTCTGCATACCAGCCCGTGAG
Source organism: uncultured Eubacteriales bacterium (assembly GCA_902795555.1). Next base: position 3,498 of record CADBLV010000286.1, read on the forward strand.
ATAATCCAGAATGGCCCGGTCGCCGCTTTGCTGATAGGTTTTATAAATCCCGTAGAGCGCTACGCCGGTGGGCCATTCCCAGTTGTTCATGGTCAGATGACCCCGGGATGGATCGTTCCCATCCGCGCGTTGCAGCATACCCAGCACCTTGTTTGCAATCGCCTGATAACCCATACATCCATTCTCCTGTTCCTGAAATTTGATCAAATCGGCTTCGAACCGGGGAATCAACCAATGCATTTGTTCTGAAAAAATCATATCCTGTCCGCATTTTTTTGTCAATATCCAAATAAAAAAGGGTCAAAAAAGACAGGTTTCACGAAAAATATGGTTTTTACCGACTGCGCCGCTACTTGCCCGGAGGATGGATTTCTGATATGATGAGAGCCGGATTCACACGAGATGCGAAGCCTGACGCGCAAAAGCGGATGCGCGGCGCATGAAGCATGAAGGAGGGGATTCCATGGAGCGTTTTGCGTGGAAGGGAAAAATCAAGCCTGGGATGCAGGCGGAATACAAACGCCGGCACGACGAAATCTGGCCGGAGATGCTGGATTTGCTGAAATCAGCCGGGATCCGGAATTACAGCATCTGGAGCGACGGACGGGACGTGTTCGGCTACTACGAATGTGAGCAGGGCATCGCCTTTGCCGAGAAAACCCAGGCCGGAAGCCCCATCGTGGATCGATGGAACGAGTATATGGCGGACGTGCTGGAGCTGGAGATGGATCCCGAAACCGGAGCGCAGCCCAAGCTCAGGCAGATGTTCATGATGGAATAAGCCGGAGATGATCCGGGAATGATCTTAGCCAAACGGCAGGAAACATCGGGAAAACATTCCGGAAGCACCGGAAAAGCATCCGGGAATCACCGGAAAAAAGGAGGAGAACGGAATGGCCGAAGAAAACCATCGCGCTTATCACGTGCGGATCATCCGCTCAAGGCGCAAAACCATCGGCATTCAGATTCAATCCTCCGATCTGGTCGTGATTCGCGCGCCGCTGCACACATCCACGGAGGAGATTTTCCGTCTCACCGGGCAGAAGCGAGCCTGGATCGAAAAGCATCTGGAAATGGCGGCCCGCAGGGAGACGCAGAAGAGGCAGGCGGGACCGCTGGCAGAAAGCGACATCCGGTCGCTGAGCCGGCAGGCGCTGGACTATTTTCCGGGCCGGACCCGGATGTGGGCCGAAAGAATCGGGGTCGGATACGGCCGGATTACGATCCGGAATCAGAAAACCCGATGGGGCAGCTGTTCCTCCAAAGGAAACCTGAACTTCAACTGCCTGCTGATGCTCTGCCCGGAGGAGATTCGGGATTATGTGATCGTTCACGAACTGTGTCACCGGAAGGAGATGAACCACAGTCCCCGATTCTGGGGACTGGTGGAAGCGGCGATGCCGGACTATCGGGCCCGCCGGAAATGGCTGAAGACCAACGGGCAGGCGATTTTAGCCCGAATGACAGACGGATGACCCATGGAGCATGTGGGCGGTGTGGGCCGGATGCCGCATGGGGATACGATCCGACTACTCCTGATTTTTACCTTGCGCTTGCGCGGCGTGCGCAGGATGCCGCCTTGCGAAAAGGCGGCTCTTTTGATATAATCAAGGGAAAGCACAGGAGCTCTGTTTCCCTGTGGGACAGCGACCGATCGCAGGTGCGTGTCCCCGTGTGTGACGAAGGAGGGATTGCTGCGTGAAAGGGATCATTCTGGCAGGCGGCGCCGGCACCCGGCTGTATCCGCTGACCATGGTTACTTCCAAACAGCTGCTGCCGGTTTACGACAAGCCCATGATCTACTATCCCCTGAGCACGCTGATGCTCGCCGGGATCCGGGACATCCTGATTATCTCCACGCCGGAGGACACCCCCCGTTTTGAACACCTGCTGGGAGACGGGAGCCAGTTCGGCCTGCGGCTGTCCTACACGGTGCAGCCCTCCCCCGATGGCCTCGCTCAGGCTTTCCTGCTGGGAGAAGCCTTTATCGGCGGGGATGCCTGCGCCATGGTGCTGGGAGACAACATCTTCTACGGAAACGGATTCAGCAAGGTGCTGCGGGCCGCGGCAGAGGACGCCGAAAACGGCCGGGCCACCATTTTCGGATATTACGTGTCCGACCCGGAGCGCTTCGGCATCGTGGAATTCGACGCGGACGGGAAGGTGATTTCCGTAGAGGAAAAGCCCGCCCATCCCAAAAGTCACTATTGCATCACCGGGCTGTATTTCTATCCCAGCGGCGTCAGCAGCCTGGCCCATGACGTTCGTCCCTCCGCCCGGGGCGAGCTGGAAATCACCACACTGAACGAGATGTATCTGAAAAGAGATCTTCTGGATGTGCAGCTTCTGGGCAGAGGCTACGCGTGGCTGGACACGGGAACCATGGATTCCCTGGTGGAGGCGGCTGATTTTGTCCGCATGATTCAGCAGCGGCAGAGCGTAGTGATCTCCGCGCCGGAGGAAATCGCCTATAAAAACGGATGGATCTCCCGGGAAAAGCTGCTGGAATCCGCGGAGCGATACGGCAAGAGCCCTTACGGAGCGCATCTGAAGGCCGTCGCGGACGGAAAAGTGAGATACTGACAAAGCTTTCCACAGGTACTGAAAAAAAGGAGGAGCGCCTCATGACCATTCTTGTCACCGGCGGTGCCGGATTCATCGGAAGCAACTTCATCTTCCATATGCTGGACACGCATCCGGAAGGCCGGATTGTCTGCCTGGACAAGCTGACCTACGCGGGGAATCTTTCCACGCTGAAGTCCGTGCTGGATCATCCGCGATTCCGCTTTGTGAAGGCGGATATCTGCGATCGGGCAGCTGTGTTTGCACTGTTTGAGGAAGAGCACCCGGACATCCTGGTCAATTTCGCGGCGGAATCCCATGTGGATCGCAGCATTGAGGACCCCGAGGTTTTCCTCCGGACCAATATTCTGGGAACGGCGACCCTGATGGACGCCTGCCGGGCCTATGGCATCAAACGGTTTCACCAGGTGGGCACGGACGAAGTATACGGCGATCTTCCGCTGGACCGGCCGGATCTGCTGGTGATGGCTTATCACCGGACTTACGGCCTGCCCTGCACCATTTCCCGGTGTTCCAACAACTACGGCCCCTACCACTTCCCGGAAAAGCTGATTCCCCTGATGATCGCCAATGCCCTGAACGACAAGCCCCTGCCGGTCTATGGCGAGGGAAAGAACGTACGGGACTGGCTGTACGTGGAAGACCACTGCAAGGCCATCGACCTGATTATCC
>CADBLV010000287.1 GCA_902795555.1 uncultured Eubacteriales bacterium
CCCATGGATGCCATGGAAAAAGGGATCGGCATGGTACATCAGGAGTTCATGCTGATTCCGGGTTTCTCCGTGACGGATAACATCAAACTGAATCGGGAAATTACCCGCCCCTGGGCTGTCAGTCGGATCCTGGGGAAGGATCTGGAATTTCTGGATCGGCCATCCATGGCCCGGGACGCCCGAAAGGCTCTGGACGACGTGGGCATGAGCATTGAGGAATATACCTTGGTCAGCGGCCTGCCCATCGGCCACATGCAGTTTATCGAAATCGCGCGGGAAATTGACAAATCCGGCATGAAGCTTCTGGTCTTTGACGAGCCCACCGCCGTGCTGACCGAGAGCGAGGCTCAGCAGCTGCTGGATGTTATGAAATCCATCGCCGAGCGCGGAATCGCCATCATTTTCATCACGCACCGGCTGGACGAGGTGATGAATGCTGCCGACACCGTCACCATCCTGCGGGACGGTCAGCTGGTGGCCAGTTTCCCGAAGCAGGACACCTCCCCGGAAAAGCTGGCCGCCATGATGATCGGCCGCGGAAACGAAAGCGTGATCCAGGTGGAAAAGCGTCAGGCCGCGGAGCGGACGAATTCCGCCATGACCATTCGCGATCTCTGGGTGAACATGCCCGGCGAGGTGGACAAAGGCATCACCCTGGATGTTTATGAGGGCGAAATCCTCGGCATCGGAGGTCTGGCCGGCCAGGGGAAAATCGGCATCCCCAACGGGATCATGGGCCTTTATGAAGCCCTCGGGGATGTGACCCTCTTCGGGGAACCCCTTCCTTTGAACAACGCGGGCGGGGCCCTGCTTGCCGGACTGGCGATGGTCAGCGAGGACCGGCGGGGCGTAGGACTCCTTCTGGATCAGTCCATCGAAAACAATATCGCCTTTACCGCCATGCAGGTGAAGGGAAGCTTTATGAAGCCCTTCCTCCGGCAGAAGGATACAAAAGCCATCCGTGCCTATGCCGAGCAGATGATCAGGGAACTGGATATCCGCTGCACTTCGCCGGCGCAGCCGGTGGGCACCCTCTCCGGTGGTAATCAGCAGAAGGTGTGCGTGGCCCGGGCCCTGGCCCTGGAGCCCCGTTTCCTCTTCGTTTCCGAGCCCACCCGGGGCATTGATATCGGCGCGAAGCAGCTGGTGCTGGAGACCCTGGTGCGGCTGAACCGGGAAAAGGGCATGACCATTGTGATGGTTTCTTCGGAACTGCAGGAGCTCCGCTCCATCTGCGACCGTATTGCCATCGTTGCCGAGGGCAAGGTGGTCGACATTCTGAAAACGGACGCCTCCGATACGGCCTTTGGTCTGGCCATGTCCGGCGTCCGCAGCAAGGAAGGTGAGAACGCATGAGTGAGAACACCCGGGAAAAGAAAACCCTCCGGGCCCGAATCGTTCCCATTGTGCTCATTGTCCTGGCGGCTGTGCTCCTTATTCTGTCTGTGGTCAGCTACATCCTGCAGGGCGCCGGAACCACAAAAGCGGGCATGGAGCAGATGCGCTCCGACGCCGTGCTGCACGCCGCGTCTGAAGGCCTGATCAACAGTATCGCTCAGCAGGCCCGGGCCGATAAGCTCAGCGAGCTGCGTAAGGACAAGAATTTCCGCAAGCGGGGCCTGAACGAAGTTAACGCCATCTGCGACGAGGCTATGAACGAAGCCCGCGCGGAGGCGGAAAAGCTTTATGCCAATCCCGTGGTTCAGGATCGGGAAGCCCTGGAAAACGCGATTTCAACCTTTGAAAAAGCCCTTTCCGAATCCGGTACCCTTTCCGGAAAGGAACGGGCCGTCTATTCTGAAATCTACGTCCAGCTGGTGGATAATCTCTCCGACTGGAAAGCTATAGCGGGAGAGAATGTTCCGGATGACGCGGTGCTCCGTTCCCTGGGCACCACGGCCCCGGATCTCCTGAAGGAGGAAAACGCCCATCTGCAGGACGGGTTCGTCCGCATGGCCCGTGATATGGCTGCTGCGCAGCAGGCGAAAGAAGAGGCCGATCTGAAGGCCCAGCTGCTCAATCTCCTCGCAACCGATGTGCCGGACTGGACCGTCTATATCGGTCTGGAAGGGGAGGCACTCTGGGAAAAGCTGACCGCGGATCATCCTGATCTGGCAGACGGCGAAGCCTTCCGGGCAGACATGCTCGCTTCCGCAGCGGAGCATATCGCGGCTGCGGAAAAGGGAGAAACCCTGACTGCTCCCGCCGCGGCGGAGGAGGGGGCGGAAACCGTCTCCGAAACTCAGGCGGACTATCAGTATTTCACACCCACCGAAGCCCTGAAGAAGGAAGAGGCGGAAAAGAACGCCGCCTATGAACAGCTGAACGCTCAGCTGGTGGCGATTATCCCGGATCTGGGAACCCTCTCTTCCAAATTGCAGGACAACCTTCGGGAGAACATCGAGAAAGTGCTCTGGCTGGAGGACAACAGCTTCTCTGCCCGGTATAACACCTACATGGCTCATGATGCGGCCGCGTCGGACGGCGCCTGGAAGCTGGCCCTGGCCTCCGCGGCCAAGCCCCTGCTGCTTGGCGGCGTGGCCCTGCTGCTCCTGGGACTGGTGGTGCTCTTCTGGAAGACGCTCACCGAGCGCTTCGGCATCCCCCGCACGATCATCGCCCTCTTCTTTGTCTATCTCTGCCTCCTGGCGGAGCTGTACAACATCTCGGTTCGCATGATGATGGGCAACGTGCTGGAACGTATGACCATGTACGGCGTTCTGGTCTTGGCGATGATGCCCGGTATCCAGTGCGGCATCGGCCTGAACATGGG
>CADBLV010000288.1 GCA_902795555.1 uncultured Eubacteriales bacterium
CTGCACAACTTTACCGGTTAACGTCTGTCCGGGCCGGATCCTTACCAGAGTAGATTCGACTTCAGCCATGAAGTCAGGATGGTTTTCTTCCTCCTGGGTTGGGGTCAGGTCCTTGTTTTCCATGTCGCTCATGCGTGTGACAACCTCCTTAAGTAAATCCGACGGCGTCGATGCGCCGGCGGTGATTCCAATCATTTCGGAATCTGTATTTGCAAAGGCGGGCGGAATCTCCGCCGCGCTTTCCGCCAGAATCGTCCGCCTGCACTGTTTCAGGCAGATCTCATACAGCTTGCGGGTGTTCGCGCTGTTTCTTCCTCCGACAACAACCATCGCGTCGCATCGGGCCGCCAGCTCCCTGGCTTCCCTCTGGCGAACCTCGGTGGCGTTGCAGATGGTGCAGTGGCTTTCCAGGTCTTTCACCCTGTCCCGGAGGATCGAAAGAATCTCCTCCCATCGGTCCGCGGGGAACGTGGTCTGACATACGGCCACGGCCCTGTCCAGGGGCGGCAGTGCCCGAGCTTCCGCGACGGTTGACACGGTGTACACCGGCCCGGAAGCCCATCCCGCTGTTCCCTGCACTTCGGGATGTTCCTTTTCGCCGACCAGGATCACCGGCGTCCCGTCCTTCGATGTGTCCGAAACAATCCGGTGCATCTTCTCCACAAAGGGACACGTCAGATCCAGCACTTCGCCGGCCGTTTCCTCCAGCGCTCGCAGCACCTCCGGAGACACCCCGTGGCTGCGGATCAGAACGCGCCGGCCCCGGGCCTCCGCGGGATCGCGAATCGGCTCCAGACCCCTGGCCGCAAGCCTGCTGACCACAATCGGGTTGTGAATCAGCTCCCCCAGCGAGCAGGAAGCAATGCCGTCTTCTGTCAAAGTCTCCGCTTTCTCCACAGCACGCCGAACCCCCATACAGAAGCCCGCGTGTGCGGCAATCTCAACCGGCATGGCTTATTTCCTTCCCCGATGAAGATTCATCTTAAATATTTCCCTGCCGTGATCCTGAATTCCTTCTTGATTTTGAAAAAATTTTTTATTTTTTTTCGGTTTCCCGAATCATGGCCCGGTAGGTCTCCCGCATGCGCTCGTTCATCTCCTCGCATGTTTCGGCGTTGATCCCCTTTTCCAGCAGATCGTCGTAGGGAATCGGATCGCCCACATAGACATGGGTCACATGGAAAAAGCGCAGCTTCTGGGCAAAATAAACCGGGATAATCGGCGCCCTGCTCCGCATGGCCAGCAGGGCGGTTCCGTTTTCAATCTGCTCCATCTGCCCCTCGTGATGGCGGGTGCCCTCCGGGAAAATCACCAGGATCTTCCCCATCCGAATCGCTTTCGTGCAGGCCCGCATCGCTTCCATGTCCATGTTGTGGCGATCCACCAGAATGCAGTGAACCCGCGCCAGCAGCCGGGCCGCCAGCGGGCTTTTCCCCAGCTCCTTCTTCCCCAGAAAAACGACCTGCCGTCCCCGAACGCCCATGGCCATCACCACAGGATCCAGGGCGTGCCGGTGATTGGCAATCAGGACATAAGGCGCCTCCCGGTCCAGCTTCTCCCGGTTGTGAAACCGAACGGGGATCAGCGTATGGCAGACAGCCAGAGCCAGATACCGGGTGACTTCATAAAGGATGGATCGTTTCTCCGTCACGGCCTCCGGCGCTTTTTTTTCACCCATGTTGCTTTTCCCCCACAATCGTCAGGATTCGTTCCACCACCTGGTCAAAACTGAGGTTCGTGGAATCCAGCAGCGTCGCGTCCTCCGCCTTCCGGAGCGGCTCCACCGGCCGGTTCATGTCCTGCTCATCGCGCTTCTTCAACTCTTCCAGCACCTGCTCGTAGGTTTCCGTCATGCCTTTCTCCCGCATTTCCATATAGCGCCGCCGGGCCCGTTCCTCAGCGCTGGCGGTCAGGAAGATTTTCACCGTCGCGTTGGGCAACACGGTCGTACAGATATCCCGGCCGTCAACAACCATGTCCGTCTCCGCCGCCAGGCGCTGCTGCAGCCGGACCATGGCTTTCCGAACCTCGCTGTATCGGCTCACCGTGGATGCGGCCATGCTGACTTCAGGCGTCCGGATCAGCCCGGTCACGTCTTCCCCGGCCACCCACGTATGCTGGCCGTCCTCCGCGTAGGTCACCGTGATGTCCAGCGAAAGGCATAAATCCGTAATCGCTTTTTCGTCCGTCGGATCCATACCTCTCCGAAGCACCGTCAGCCCCAGCGCCCGATACATCGCCCCCGTGTCCAGATGAAGGATCCCCAGCCTTCTGGCGACCTCGTCCGCCACGGAACTTTTTCCCGCGCTTACAGGGCCGTCCATCGCAATATTCAATGCCATCAGTTTTTCCCCCTTCTCTGCAAACGGCAGGTTCGCGTCTGCCGATCTTCGCCCGTCCGCTCCTCCCCGGAAATCAGACTTTCCTAATTATACATCAGCCGTCTTTTTTCGGCAACGTTCGGTTTCAGGCGGCCCGGTGATGGTAATAACTGGCAATTTCCAAGCAAATGGTAATGTTTTCCATTTTATTTTTACAATGTATTTCAAATTTGTTCTTGACACTGCACACTTTGAATTTTATACTGTCATCGATGGATGGATTCCATCCGCAAAGGAGGTTTTTACCATGAAAACCACAGGATTAATCCGCCAGCTGGATTCTCTGGGGCGCATCGTTCTGCCCATCGAGCTCCGCCGCACACTGGATATTCATACGAAAGACATGCTGGAGATCTATGTCGAAGACGATTCCATCATTCTCCGGAAATTCGAGCCGAACTGTCATTTCTGCGGCAGCAATCACGGTCTGGTCTCCTATAAGGATAAGCTCATCTGCAAGCACTGTCTGAAGGATCTGAAAATGCTGTGACCGTCGTTCCCCCCTGTCCGGTTCTTCCGGCGGTCGTTTCCCCTTTTGGGTTGTCGGCCCGTGCCCCGTTCGGGGTCGGGTTTTTCTTTTTCCGCCAGCCCGGGGCCGTCCGCCTGTGCAAAAGCGGCGGACCGATCCCTTGAATTTCGAGGAAAAAAAGGCTATAATGAGTCGTTATGATGACGCAAGGAGGGCAATGATGGCCTTTTCGTTTTTCGCTTATCTTTCCCGTTTGAAGCTGATCTCCCGCTGGAGCCTGATGCGAAACACCCAGCCGGAGAACGATGCCGAGCATTCGCTCCAGGTGGCCATGATCGCCCACGGCATCGCGATCATCGGCCGTTCCCGCTACGGCAGGGATACAAATCCGGAGCACGTGCTCTCCCTCGCGGTCTATCACGATGCCACCGAGGTGATGACAGGCGATCTGCCCACGCCCGTCAAGTATTATAATGACGAGCTGCGCGTCGCCTACAAACAGCTGGAAGCCCTGTCCGCCGACAGGCTCCTGGCTCTGCTGCCTTCGGATCTGCGTGCCGAATGGCGGCCCTATCTGGCCCAGGCCTCCGGATACGACCGGGATGTGGTGAAGGCCGCGGACAAGATTTCCGCCTACATCAAATGCCTGGAGGAAAAGCGGGCCGGAAACCGGGAATTTGATTATGCCGCGGAAAACATCCGTGCCTCCCTCTTCGCCATTGATCTCCCGGAGGTGCGGGATTTCGTGCGGGATTTCCTGCCCGCCTTTGAAAAGACCCTGGATGAACTGAATCACCCGGAATCGAACGCCGACCGGCCGTGAATGCCGATCCGGATTGCCGGTCATGATTGCCGACGATAAACCGATGATGAAACAAGGAGGAATCTGAACCATGAAACGCCTGTTTTCCCTGCTGCTGACTCTGGCCCTGCTGTTGGGGCTGTGCGCTCCGGCCTCCGCCGAGGACGAGGATCTGGGCATCGCCGACATCGTTGAAACCGTGGATCTCGATGAGGAAGAAAAATCGGAGCTGACGGAAGCCGAGCTGGCCGAGCTGGCCCTGATCGGCAATTCGCTGGATTCCTTCCGCTTTGAGCCCTACAGCATCGACACGGCCTCCCTCCAAATCAATCCGAATCTTCCGGATAACGTCACCAACATCCTCCTGATCGGCCTGGACAGCCGGGATGAGGATCTGGAAGGCGGCGATGCCAAAAGCAGCGTCAAGCACGCGGATGTTCAGATCATTCTTTCCATCAATCCCGAAGATACCGAGAATCCCATCAAGCTGACCTCGATCCTGCGGGATACGCTGGTTGAAATCCCGACCAGCAACGGCTACATGAAGTCGAAGATCACCAATTCCTATGGATATTATGAAAACAGAATCTTCCACGACTTCCCGGAGCGGACCCTGCAGACCATTAATCACAATTTTGAAATGAACCTGCAGTATTATGTTTCCGTCAATTTCTATGGGGTCGTGGCGATCATCGATGCCATGGGCGGCGTGGATATCGACATGAATGAGGGCGAAGCGTATCACATCAATAAATACATCGACAAGTACGGCAAAAAGATGCTGAGAACCTATGACACGCAGGAGCGGAAAGAGGCGCGGCAAAAGCTGGAAGTCCGTGCCGGCGTTCAGCATCTGGACGGTCTCCAGGCCCTGATGTACGCCAGAATCCGCAGCTCGCTGTTAAGTAAGTATGACAAGGATATCAACGGAGACTGGGGGCGCACAGCCAGAACGCGCCATCTGCTGGATGTCCTGCTGAAGAAAGCCCTCAGCAAAGAATCCGGCATTTCCATCTTCGATCTCTTTGACACCTGCCTCACCTATGTCTCTTCCAATATGAATGTGGAAACCATGTGGAACCTGATGACTTCCGTGCTTTCCTCCGGCATTCTCTCCCGCCTGGGCCAGGAAGATGCCACGCTGATTTCGCAGTTCCGGATTCCCATGGATAAAAACAAAAACGGCAAACGCTCCTGGAGCTATGAAAAGGTGAACGGAGAATCCGTGGTCTTCATGGGAACGAATAATTTCCATGACAATGTGGAATCACTTCATGAATTCATCTACGGCCGATATTACCCCGCCAATCCTTAAAAAACATTCAGGCCTGGATCGAAATCGCCCCAAAGCCATCCGGCGCCGCCTGAGCCGTTCCTGTCCGATTACAAAAGCCGCGCACATCCTGCGCGGCTTTCTGATTTCCTTCTTCACTTTCTGTTTCCGGGCCCGCTTCACCGAATACTCCGCAGCCGGATGCCTGTCTTTTTCCATACGGCCAGGCTCAGCGCGCCGTAAACCGCGATACCCGTCGCGGTCTGCACACCCAGATGGAACCAGCTGTTCTCCGGCAGCAGCCTCCCTACGCCGCGCACGGCCAGCCACATCACGCAGCCGATCGCCGCGTAAATGCCCACATAGGCCAGATATCGCCGATAGGGCAGTTCCTTTCGCAAAATCACATATTGCACCACCGGCACAGTCAGCTCCGCCAGCAGGGTTCCGACCACGGCGCCCATGCTCTTCATGCCGGGAATCAGCAGCGCGTTGACGATCAGATTCACTACTGCCCCGCAGCACACGCTTTTGACAAAGATAGTGTCCCGTCCCTGGGGCAGCACCACCTGGGTGCGAATCACGTTGGCAAATCCGATCATGATCAGCGTAAAAGCCAGCGGCGCCATCAGCGTGCCCGACCGGGCAAAGGCTTCGCCGTAGAAAAGCGGCGCAAACCGATCCGCCACAGCGGCCACGCCGAAGGCCATTGCGCTCACCATGCAGATCACCAGGTTCATGCTCTTGTCGATATGCCGCCGGATCCGTTCCGTCTCTCCGTTTTTCACCATATGGGAAACCTTGGGCATCATCACCGTCCCAATGGCCGAGATGAATCCGCTCAGGCAGTAGATAATCTTCTCCGCGTTTTCATACAGTCCGTTTTCCGCCACTCCGGCAATCTCGCTGACCATCACCTTGTCCATCGTGCGATAGATATTCACGGCCATCACGGAGATGAACAGCACCGCGCAGGGGCCCAGATGCTTCAGGCTGTCCCGGATGGGAACCAGCCGATATCGCACTCTTCCCCGCAGCGTCATCGCGCA
>CADBLV010000289.1 GCA_902795555.1 uncultured Eubacteriales bacterium
CGGCGCGGAGGTTTATATGGACATGCAGCCCTTCAACAGGGATTTCCTGCATGCCTCCATCGGCCTGATCCTGCTGGCTGTGCTGCTCTTCATCACCAATACCCACAGCCGCCGGAAATACTACATCGGCAACTACGCCGCCATCGGTCTTTTCTCCGCGGGCAGCATCGCCCTGTGCGTCTGGGCTCACGGACAGATCGAAATGTTCAAGACCCAGTTTCTCACGATCGATTTCACCGCTCTGGCCGAACACGCGGCCAAGCGAAAAACACTTTACACGGATTCTACCTTCCTGCTCGATCTGCATTACGTGATCTTCGCCCTTCTGCTGATCGGCACCGTACTGCTGATCGCCAATGCCATCTGGAAACGCAAACTCATGAAAGAAGAACAAACCCTGATCGCCCAGGGAAAGGAGGCGATCGCGTGATCCGAATCATGACACATCGCCCATCTGTTTCCCGGGGAAAGGAGGCCATCTCATGACGCAAACCATGGACGAACGTCAAATCCGGCTGGACCGGATGCGATATATCAAAAACACCTCCTCCTCCCGACTTTGCTATCTGGCGATCCTCCTGGATGTTCTGTATTTCGTTTCAAGCTATAAATCCGATGTGGGCTCCTGGTATTACCAGATTCTCATCGGCGCCTCCATCGTCTATAACCTCCTCTTTATGCTCATGACGTTCCTGGCCTCCGAAGGCGTCAAGAACTATCAATCCTCCTATTCGATTCTCCTCTGCGTTCTCGGCGTTCTGCAGGTCGCACGCATTTTCATCCTGCCCCTTCAGGCCCATACAGCCACGGTGACTGTCGGGGGCGTGGAAACCGTCGTCATGGGGAACGCGCAGTTTATCCGGGTCGTGATCTATCTGGCCGGCAGCGCTGCCTGCCTGATTGCCGCCGCTCTGATCAACTATCGGAAGGCTGCGGAGCTGGGCCGGCATCTGAAGGCCCTGGAAAAAGGGAAGGAGGCGGCGTGACATGGCACAGCTGAACCTGCAGCATCTGGATAAGATCTATGACAACAAGGTCCAGGCTGTCTTTGATTTCAACATGGACGTCGCCGACGGCGAGCTGATCGTCCTCGTGGGTCCCTCAGGATGTGGAAAATCCACAACCCTGCGCATGGTCGCCGGCCTGGAGGATATCTCCGCCGGTCATCTCCTGCTGGACGGAAAGGATATCACCCAGGCCCCCGCGAAGGATCGGGATATGGCCATGGTTTTCCAGAATTACGCGCTCTATGCCCATATGACGATCTATGAGAATATGGCATTCTCGCTCACGCTGCGCAAAGAGGATCCCAACGTCATTCATAAAAAAGTCCTCGCCGCAGCGGAAATCCTGGGCCTCACCAGCCAGCTGAACAAAAAGCCCGCCCAGCTTTCCGGCGGCCAGCGGCAACGCGTGGCCATGGGCCGCAGCATCGTCCGGAATCCGAAGGTTTTCCTCTTCGATGAGCCCCTGTCCAATCTGGACGCGAAGCTCCGCGGCGCCACCCGGCGGGAAATCCTCCTTCTGCACAAACGCCTGAAGGCTACCATGCTTTATGTGACCCACGATCAGACCGAGGCCCTCACCCTTGCGGATCGGATCGTATGCATGTCCATGGGCCATGTGCAGCAGATCGGCACGCCACTGGAACTCTATGATTCTCCGGCGAATCTGTTCGTCGCCGGCTTTATCGGCCTCCCGCCCATGAATTTCTACGATGTTCTCTTCGAAGACGGCTGCCTGAAAGGGAAAGGCTTTACCGTTCCGCTGACGGAGGGCGAGAAAGCGACGCTCGCGTCCTATGTCGGAAAGGAAATCACCCTGGGCGTGCGCCCGGAGGATATCAGCGCCGGCGGAGACATGCCCGTGAAGGTTTTCAGCAATGAAAACCTTGGGATGAACACCCTTGTTCACGGATATCTGGGCGACCATCTGCGGGTTACCGCCAAGCTCCGCGGCTGGACGGATTATCGAAACGGGGATGTCGTTCCGATGAGCTTCGGCCGGAAGCACTTCTTTGATAAGGAAACCACAAACGCGATCGGGAAGGGGCGGGGGAAGCCATGACAGGCGTCTCCGTGAAAAGCCGAAAGAATTCTCCCGGGAAGGAGCGCTGAATCGCATGAAAGAATTTCTCCGAAAGAAAATGGTCGCCCTCAAACGGAAACCACAGACCATCGCTCTGGTGGTTCTGACGTTTGCGTTTCTCTATTATTCCCTGAACCTCACGCAGATTTCGAACACGACCGCAAAAGTCCAGGGCCCGGGCATGGGCCTGGCCGGATTTGTGACCATGCTCTTCAGCATTCTTTCCCTCGTCTGCTTTCTGAACGCCTTTCCGCACAGGAAAAAGACGAATATCCCGATGCTGCTGATCATGTTTATCATGCTGGGGATCATCATCTACTGCGATTTTTATTACAGCCATCGCATCACCGCGGCCATCACCCGGCCCGACAACCCGATCGACCCCACCGGCGCAAACAGCTATATGCTTGCCGCACGGCAGATGCTTTCCGTGCATACGGTCATTCTGATCATCGGCGCCGCCCTGACCGCGCTCCTTCCGGTCTATGCCCCGCTGCTGAAGAAGGTCAAAACATCCGTTGAAGTTGCGGGCAACGAGGAAATGGGCGATCTGGATCTGAGAGGACAGGAAGACTGACCGTCCCGGAGGAGGAGTCCGATTCATGGCCCGAAAAAAGCGTGCTCCTGAGCCGGAGAAGGAGAAAACCCTCGCCGAATATTACCGGCTGAATACGAAAGCCGTGGATGATCTGGTGTCCGCGGATGCGTCCAATTCGCCGAAGGTCAGCCGCGAGGAACTGAATCGGTACCGTTCCGGCCCGAAAATCACCCTGGCCCATTGGGTGAAAGTCATTCTGCTCAAATGGTGGTTCGCCGGCGCCTGCTGCTTCTTCTTTTACTGGGGACTGGCTGTCGCCGTTCCCAGCCAGGAAAACCTTCTTCTGATTCTCGGGGCGGGTTTGGGGTTCGTGATGGATCTCCTGGAGAACAATATTCTGAGGTACTACGCGAAGACCCCCGGGGCGAACGACCGCTGGATGATGGTTCCGGCGAAGGGGTTCAAATCTCTTCCCCTGAACATTCTCTACGGATATCTCCTCCTGGCCATGACGGTGCTTTCCTATAACGGGATCAATGCCGTCATCCTGGCGATTTCCGGGGCGAAGGATACGGTTCCCGTGGGCGTGGAGCCGATTCTCTTCGGGCTTCTCGTAACAGGGTGGGATCTGCTTTTTATCACCCTGAAGAGAACTCTGAAATCTATCTTTGCGGACGCGAAAAAACAAAACGAAGGAAGAAAGCCAAACCATGTATGAAATGATCGACCGGTATATCCAGGATCTGGTTGCGCGCAGCACGCCCGAAAAGACTGCCTGGAACATGGAAAAGATCCGGGAAGGCAAGCCGGTGACCTGGAACTATATTGACGGCTGCATGCTCAAAGCCCTGACTGAGCTGACGGAGATCACCGGGGATCAGCGGTATGCTGAATTTGCTGTGAAGGTGATGGATCATTTCGTTCAGGAGAACGGGGAGATCCTGACGCTGCTTCCGGAAAAGCACCAGCTGGATGATTTCAACGAGGGGAAGCTCCTGTTTCCCGTATATGAACGGACCGGAGAGGCCAAATACCGCCGGGCCGCCGAAAAACTCCATGGGCTGCTGATGGAACAGCCTCGGACAGCAGGAGGTTCATTCTGGCATAAGCAGATCTATCCGGACCAGGTATGGCTGGACGGCATCTATATGGCGCAGCCGTTTGAAGCGCAGTATCGGAAGGATTTCGGGGATGGAGATTATTCGGATATCCTGCGGCAGGTTCGGACGGTGCGGGAAAAGATGCGTGACCCGGCGACCGGGCTGTATTACCATGGATATGATGACAGCCGGAAAGCCTTCTGGGCGGATCCGGAGACCGGACTGAGCAGCTGCTTCTGGCTGAGGGCGATCGGCTGGTTCGCCATCGCGCTGGCGGATCTGTATGAGCTGCTTCCGGAAGGAACAGACAGACAGGAAATCGCGACGATTCTCCGGGACCTGATGGAAAGTATCCGACCCTTCGCAGATCCGGCAACCGGCCTGTACTGGCAGGTGGTGGATCAGGGAGGCCGGGAAGGCAACTATCTGGAATCCAGCGGGAGCTCGATGATTGCCTGCGCCATGCTGAAAGGGGCACGGCTGGGTGTGCTGGAAGAGAGCTTCCGGAAACAGGGAAGAAAGACCTTTGAAGGACTCCTGGGCCGGCTGAGCTGGAAGGACGGGACGCCGGAGCTCGGCGGCATCTGCCTGGTCGCCGGACTCGGCCCGGAGGACAACCGCCGCCGGGATGGCAGCTATGCGTATTATATCTCCGAGCCGGTGGTGGCCAATGATGCCAAAGGGGTGGCTCCCTTCGTGCTCTGTTACAGCGAGGTCAGGCGCCTGACCTGAAAGAAAGACCCGCCGGCGGGCGGGTGACGGAATCAAAAGAAACGGAAAACGCTGCCGTCGGCAGCCGGGGAGGAGAATCGCGGATGTATATCCAGCTGAAGGACATCAACAAGATCTACCCCAACGGATTTCACGCCGTGCATAACTTTAATCTGGACATCGAAAAGGGAGAATTCATTGTCTTCGTAGGTCCCTCAGGATGTGGAAAATCCACAACTTTGCGGATGATCGCGGGTCTGGAAAAGATCACCAGCGGCGAGTTGCAGATCGACGGGCAGGTTGTCAACGACGTGCCGCCCGCACAACGCGGCATTGCCATGGTTTTCCAATCCTACGCGCTTTATCCGCACATGACCG
>CADBLV010000290.1 GCA_902795555.1 uncultured Eubacteriales bacterium
CAGGGATGCGGGGATGCTTTTGATAAAGCCGTGATAGAGGAATACGGACATGCTGAGACCAAATCCTCCATACATGATAATCAGCCCCGGAATGTTTTTCAATCCCATTTTCTCGAAAATGGAGAGGAGCGGATACATCAGCGACTGGAACGGGATCAGCATGGCGGCTGTAAAGCACATGAACAGGACGTTTGCCAGGACGGTCTTGCTTCTTACCATTGCCCATGCGGCAAAGGAGGATACAATGACGATCAGAAGGATGGAGAGGAAGGTGATCAGAAATGTCACACCGATAGCTCCCCAGAAATGAATCTGTGCCATTGCGTTTGTAATGTAGCTGAAGCTCCACGAAGACGGCAGCGCAACGGGAGAGGATATGATCTCGTTGTTGGACTTAAAGGCGTTGATAAAGAGGAAGGCCAGCGGAGCCAGCGTGTAAAGCGCCAGGAGCGCAAGGACCACGTGCCTTAGGATTTCCGCAGCTTTATGTCTGTTTTGCATGGACATTACAGCTCAACCTCCTTTCTCTTTGTCACAGCGACCTGTGTCAGAGAAACAACGGCAATCAGAATGAAAAAGATGACGGCCTGCGCCTGCGCCAGACCGTAGTCAGGCGGATTGGTATCCTTTGTGGTCCTGAGGATCTGCATGGCGAGCATACGGGTGTTGAAGTTTCCGTCTGTCAGCGCAACGTTCGGATCCAGAAGCATGAAGCACTTGGAAAGCGTCATGAAAAACACGATCGTGAAAGAAGGCATCAGCATGGGTACGGTGATGCTGCGGAAGCGTGCCCATACGCCGGCTCCGTCGATTGCGGCAGCCTCGGTCAGGTCTTTCGGAATATTGTTGAGACCTGTCGTATAGATCAGCATCATGTAGCCCGCCATCTGCCAGGTGACCAGAATGGCCAGCGCGAAGAGCGCTTTCCAGCGGTCCTGGAGCATATTGCAGAAAAACGGGATGTGCAGGATGCCGCCCTCGTTGAAGATGAGCTGTGAGAACACGATCTCAAAGATGAACTGCCAGATATAGCCCAGGGCCAGCCCTCCGAGCAGGTTCGGCAGGAAATAGATCGTGCGGTAGGCGCCGGCGCCCTTGTGAACGGCTGTGGCGAGAAGCGCCATCAGCAGCGAAACCACGTTAAGGGAAATGACGGCTACCAGAGTAAAGGCCAGCGTATAGAGGAAAGAATCTCTGAATTTGGCTGTCTTGAATACTTTTGCATAGTTCGCGAAACCGACGAAAGCCTGCCAGAAATGGTCTCCTCCGGCAAAGTAGGTTCCCCTCCATGCACAGAACGAATAGATGACGCCGATGGCAAAGGGAATGAGAATGACCATCACAAACAGTATGGCGGACGGCAATGCCAGCGGTATCAGGCGTTTTTTATAGTATTTATCCATTTTGATCTCCCGATCAGCCGGGGTTCCCCGGGACAGAGGAGACAAACAATCGTCCCGGGGTTTCGGCTGTCCTAAATAAATCCGGGTATCAGTGCTTTAACGCTCGGATACCGGAATTACAGGCCTGCGGACTCCTTCCAGCTGCTGATGACGAAATCAGCGATGTCGCTGTAGGCGGTTTCCGGCCATTCAGTTTTGTTTACATAGTTCTCAAGCATCTGCGCGCCAAGCGTATAGGTCGCATAGTTTGCGGGAAGACCGGCGTATGCGTTGGTGATGGTCTGTCCTTCTTTTACGTAGGAGAGGATGCTGTCGCCCAGGCTGTAGCCGGCACTGGTCACTTCGGGATCGGCGTTGTACGGAATGAATGCGCAGTCTTCAACAACGAACTTCAGACCGGATTCAGTTGTGTTGAGCCATACCAGGAATTTCTCGGCGGCTTCTTTTTCCTCGTCGGAGCATTTTGCGTTGATGCAGTAATAGGACGGAACAAATACCGGGATGGAGCTGTTCATCTGTTCTGCGGTAAGGCCGGAGGTCAGCATGTCGTCCGTCACATCGATCTTAATGGGAAGGAAGGTCATATAGTCGGCAACTTCAGCATTCGCATTGATGATGTTGGTGTAGCACCAGTTGCCCTGCTTGATGAAAACGGTCTCGCCGTTTGCAAAATAACCTACAGCCTGATCGTAG
>CADBLV010000291.1 GCA_902795555.1 uncultured Eubacteriales bacterium
TGATGGTTGAGTTCGATCCCGTAATATTCACAGAGCGCGTTCAGCTTGTGGCTCCTCTTCGGCAGCAGCTTTCGCCCGATCTGAACCGTGCACAGATATCGAACCTGCGCTTTCCAGGATATCCCGTAATCGGCCAGACATTTTTTCAGCACACCCAGGTCGAACACCGCGTTATGTGCCACCAGGGTTCCGCTGCTCATCAGCGGCTCAATCCGCTCCCACAGCGCGGGAAAATTCGGCGCGTCCAAAACCGCTTCCGGGCGAATCCCCGTCAGTTCAATATTAAAATCGTCAAATTCACATTCCGGATTCACCAGGGTGGCATAGGAATCCACGATACGCCCTCGCTCAATCACGCTGATGCCGATCGAGCTGATCCGATCGTTCCGATGGTTCGGCGTCTCCACGTCAAAAGCAATCCACCGTTCTTCCGTGTCTCCCCCGCCCCCTGAAATGATCCTGTTGGTTTCTGCGTTCAAACTTCCGCCCGCCTCTTCCGTAACGTATACTTCTTCTTCCGCTCATCCCTGTTTCCCGGTTCCCGGTGCTGAAGCCTCCTGTCCGATCCGCCCCTCCGTTTCCTGAATCGGAAGAAAAACGGGATGCTCTTCCAGATGGCGATTGGGTCTGTGAAGCGCAAGGAATAGCTGCCCTTCTTTGGATCGGAACAGCATGCCGTGCCCACCGTCCTCCGAGAACAGAGGCGGAAGCTGTCGGAAATGGCCGGTAATCTCCCCGTTGTCTGATTCCGCCAGCCCCTGCGTATATCCGCCTTCCGAGAAAGAAGACCACAGGCACAGCAGCCGGCCCGTTTCATCCCGCCACAGGAAGGGCCCGTCGGTCACCCGCCCGCGCATGCCGGAGGAGTGAACAATCTCCTTCGCCCATGCTGCCTCCGAAGCCCGGAACAGTCTCCGCGGTTCTCCTGCGGCGCTCCGCAAATCCGGGCTCAACGGCATGGCCAGCACCTCGCCGTCCCCGACCTGCACCCATTCATGACAGAAAACCATCCAGGGATTTCCCGACCTGTCCACGTAAAACGTGCCGTCCAGGCATTCCCATTCCGCGGGGGTCACCGGCCCATCGGTCCACGACGTAAACGGCCCCTCCGGCAACGCCGCTTTCAGAATGGCGGTTCCCCGGCGCCGACTCTCGCTTTTAAAGCTGGCAAACAAAAACCAGGCCCCCTGCCACGGATGCACTTCCGGGGCCCAGTAATTCCGGTCCGCCCAGAATGTCCCGTCATTCTCAAAGCAGGGGGATGGCCCTTCCCAGTTTTCCAGATCCCTGCCCGTATAAGCATCAAACCCGGTGGCCGGCCCCCAGCAGGTCGCCCCGCGGGTTCCGTACAGATAATAGGTATCCCCGTGCAGCAGCACAAAGGGATCCCGAATATTGATTTCCTCTGTTTTCATGTTCGCTCCTGAATCGATGGATTCACTTCAGTCATGGTCTGTGCACAGGCCTGTGCATTCGCGCTCGGTTTACGCCTACAGTCTATCACAGTCGATCATCGACATCAAGGACTTTCCGTTTTGCGGAAGCAGTTGCCTGACCCACGCTCGCCGCAGGCAGGTCGGACAAACCCGGACAAACGAAACCGGAGGAGCGGGGCCAAGTCATTCAAGACCCGGCTTCCGTTCCTCCGGTTTGCTGATCTTTCTTCCGTCCCGGAGCTTACAGCGTGTTCCCTTCCAGCAGGGAGGTGAACACATCGCCGTCGACAATCACGAAGGGCGTGTAGCCGTAGGCGCCCAGGGTTTCATAGTCCCCGGCTTCATACAGCCCGTACAGCGTATGCAGGCTGTGACGGAAATCGTGCCGGGTGCGTTCCGACACCTTGATATACCGCTGCAGAGAATCGAACTGGTAGGTCTGCATCTCAATCAGGCTGCTCTTTTCCTGCAGTTCGGCCATTTCCTTCAGATTTTGGATCACCTGATACATCACGACCAGCTGCAGGCTCCATACGGCCATCAGAACGATGAACACCGCCAGATAGAAACCGGTCAGGCGGCCGTCGCCGAAGGCGGCCTCCTGGGCCGGGCGCAGGCACATCCCCACGGCAAAAAAACCCAGCTCCAGGATCGTAATGATCCCCCAGAGGCGCCGCGACAGCGGCAGATCCATCACGGAAGTACCGTATTTGCCGAAGACAAACACCAGCGGCAGGGTAACGGCGCAGCCCAGAGCCAGATAGATGCCGGAAGAAAGCAGCAGATCCCTTTCGTTGTCGTAGGACAGGCCCA
>CADBLV010000292.1 GCA_902795555.1 uncultured Eubacteriales bacterium
ATCCGCAAAAAATAAAGCGCGATAAGTGCTTATCTGATTATTTCTTCCTACCGCTTCTCTCAGACGTTTCTTTCGGCCTGGGTCCGGATCTGCGCTTCTCCGGTTTGAATGTGTCTTCCGGAATCGCCCAGGATCTGCCCAGTCGCTCCGCGCCAGGAATTCTTCCTTCCAAAGCGTACTGATTCACCCGG
This sequence comes from uncultured Eubacteriales bacterium, assembly GCA_902795555.1. Next base: position 192 of record CADBLV010000292.1, read on the forward strand.
CGCACAGATATACCCCAGCGCTTTGCTGTTTCCTGGACAGAGTGATAGCCTTTCACAATGGCATCTCATATCATGGATTCTCAATATTTCGAGGCAAACTGGTTAGTCTCCTCAAACTCTATTATATTCTATTTTTCGCAGAAGACAAGCATAAAATTGTAAATACACAAAAAAATCAGTAAAAAGAGGAAATAAAGAAAAAAAGCGGCGGATGCCAAACTGACACCTGCCGCCTTTTCAGAAACACCGTGTATAACTTACGCAGCGTCATCCTGCGTTTTATCTCCGGTCGGTGTATCTTCATTAACCCAGCTGATCACACCGTCATCGGCTGTCAGCGTCAGAACGATCTGTCCGTTTTCATTTGTGGTAAAGGCGTAAGGCGCTGATTCCGCCTCGTGTTCCAGATTGCTGTAGGCCACATAGAGGCCCTTCCCATCGCCCTTTTCGCCGGTGTCTGCTGCGAAAGCCTCGAAATCGGCGGTCTGAACACCATCCCTCACGGGGTTATGAATAGCAATCCTATCTTGCAACAGCCAGTTTCTCCAGAGAAACACCACGGGACAGGCAGTCAAGATACACCTTTGTACAGTGCCTGCAACGGGTAAACTGCCGGACCGCGCCCTGCACATCGTCATAGACTTTCCACAGTCCGCAGAGCTTGCATTCATCCTTCCGATGCATGAATCCATCCACATCTGCCGGAGGATAACCCAGGAACAAGCCCACTTCATGGGGGAAATTCTCCTCGGTGCGTAAACGGGAAATCATTCTGACAAGACAAACGTTAGCGTTCTCGCTTGAGTATCCGCATTCCGACAGGAGTTTTCGGGACAGAGGATCACGCAGATCGTGCTCCAGCAGTTTTGGCCGATACAGGTACAGCAGTGCTTTTCCGTCACGCCATCTCAGGGGCAGAATGCGTAGCCCTTTTTTCCTTAATCGCTGATTCAAATGCCGCAGTTCTTCGGTCATTTGTTTCTGACTGTCAAAGGCGCAGCTGAACATGTTCCCGGTTTTCAGACAGGCCATGGTCGGAGCGCAACAGCGGACCAAGGTTTCGTTGGACATGTCAACCTCCTTAAAAAACGGTCTGCTCAATGGTTAGATCAGACTAACCTACTTCCTTAAGAAAAGCCGCTTCGGCATTCATGCGATGACTTCATGCGTCGCGGCTGACGTTAGTCAAATCTAACAATGATATCCTACCATACGATCTGCCTGCTGTCAAGGTTGTTCGATTGTCTTCTATTGACAAATCAGAGAATCAGGGTGTGTTTTTTAACGGCGAAACGATTCCTCCATAAACTCATCAATCATGTCCCCTTTGCTTTTTCATCGTGGGCGGCAGTTCGCCGATTTCGCAGAAGACAAGTATATAAAATGATCAAAAACAGTATCATTTTGGAAGGGATGATGCTATAATAGCCCAAAAGGAAAAGATGCACGCGACTGCCGGCAGTCGGGGGAGGCATTATGGCAGGGAAACATTTTGATCTGACAGAGGATACCCTTCCGGTTGTAGAAGAGATCGGCGGACATATGCCCGGCGGGTTCTTTATCTATAAAGCGGAAGCGCCGGAAGAACTGATTTATGCCAACAAGCCCGTGTTTGATATCTTCGGCTGCGCAGACCAGGAGGAGTTTAAGGAACTGACCGGGTTTACGTTCCGGGGAATGGTGCATCCCGAGGATTACGACCGGATTACCGCATCCATTGTCCAGCAGATTGACGAGCGCGAAGACCAGATGGACTACGCGGAATACCGGATCACCCGTCGGGACGGGGTGATTCGCTGGGTGGACGACTACGGTCATTACTGCGAAACAAAGACCTACGGCGGTGTTTATGTGGTGTTCATTTCAGATATCACCGAAAAACGTGAACAGCGGGAAACGGACAGGGCCATCCGCGATGCTGTGATTACCGCCCTGACCAATGCTTACAACACGGTCTGGCTGATCCGCGACGTGGAGACGGAGGCAAGCACCCTGTATCACTCGGATCTGGACGAGGTCCACGGGGAGGCTATCCGCAACGCGTTGAGCCATGCCCGATATACGGACACGAAAACGGAATATGTGGACTCCATGGTCGCGGAGGAGGATCGGGAGCGGATGCAGGAGGAGATCGGGCTTCCGTATATTCTGAAGCAGTTTGAGACGAGAAACCATTTTACGGTCAGCTTTGTCCGCAATCTGGAAAGCGGCCCGAGGCACTATCTGGTCGATCTGATCAAGGTGTTCATGCCCGGCGGGCGTACTGGCGTTATGATGGGTTTCAAGGATGTGGACGAGGATGTCCGGCACCGCCAGGCCATGATCCGAGCCCTTGAGGACGCCAAAAAGGCGGAGGAAGAATACCGGCAGCATGCGGCGGAAGCCAAGATTATGGCAAGAAACGATTTTCTTGCTAATATGTCCCACGATATCCGGACACCGATGAACGCCATCGTTGGCTATACCAATATCGCCAAAGATCATATCGGCGAACCGGAAGTGATCACGAACGCGCTGGAGAAAATCGGCTCCTCCAGCCACTATCTGCTGTCGCTGATCAACGATATCCTGGACATTTCCAAGATCGAGAGCGGCAAGGTGCAGATCAACCGGGCTCCCTGCGATCTTCAGGATATTTTCCGCAGGATCGAGGACATCACCGCCCTCCAGGCGAAGAACAAATCTCTGATCATTACCTATCGGCATGACAGCGTCGTTCACAGCAGGGTGAACGCCGACGAGCTGCGGATTGAGCAGGTGCTGGTTAACATTATCAGCAACGCGATCAAATACACCCCGGAAGGGAAGACGGTGGACCTGATCGCGGAAGAGGAACCGGCCGGGAAGGACCGACATCTTTACCGGTTTATCGTTCGGGATACCGGAATCGGCATCAGCGAGGACTATCTGCCGCATATCTTCGAAAGCTTTACCCGGGAGGAAAAGACCACTGTCAACCGGATTCAGGGCACGGGTCTGGGCCTGGCCATTACGGCGAAGGTCGTGGAGCTGATGGGCGGGACGATTTCCGTGAAAAGCACACTGGGCAAAGGTTCCGAATTCACGGTGGAACTGGAGCTGGAATCCGCTGAGGAAAGCCAGAGAGCGGAAGTGGAAGAGAACAGCATCGACCTTTCCGGCCGCCGGGTACTGCTGGTGGAGGATAACGACATCAACGCGGAAATTGCCTGCCTGGTGCTGTCCTCTTTCGGCATCACGGCAGAGCGGGCCGGGAATGGCCGGGAAGGGCTGGAACAGGTGCAAAGTCACGAGGCCGGTTATTATGACGCGGTTCTGATGGATATTCAGATGCCTGTGATGAACGGATATGAAGCCACACGGGCCATCCGGGCTCTGGAAGGAGAATATTATCAAACCCTGCCGATTCTCGCCATGAGCGCGAATGCTTACGACGAGGATGTGAAAGCCTGCCTGGCAGCGGGCATCAACGCGCACATTGCCAAGCCCTTCACGCCGGAAGGGCTGAAGAAAATGCTATACGAATATATTGTGAAATCATCCGGTGCGAACCGGCAATGAAGAAATGTAAGGAAAGTTCGTTTCAAAGGGGACTGAGAACTTGACATTCTGGAACACCCTATGGGGGATTACATCGGGCACAATGAAAGGTGCCACGGTTGTGAATATTGCTTTACCTGCGGCGCGGGCTGCCGGGCTCTCGCCTGCGGTGAAACGGGAACGGATTATCTGGCGGTCGATGAGATTACGTGTTATACGTATAAGAGCGGCTGGTATGAAAAGGCCAAAGAGCTGTGCGAAAAATACAGAAACAGCTTCCCACCCACTGAAGGATAGCTCAGACTCGCCGGGTTCGAGCGCCGGAAAGGGGCAGTAAAGTAAGCCTGTCTGTTGAGCCGACTCCCTGGTTTATTCGGCGGCGGCCAGGCTTTGCTCCTAACATGAATATCAACGCTATAGCATGAAGAATGATTATACGGATTGACAAGTGATCTTTCGTTCACTATAATGGGTGATCGAGAGATCACCTATTATGCTTTGGAGGTTTGTATGACAAAGGACACGAAGGAAACAGTACGTCTTATCGGTATTATTTCAAAGAGGTGTGATGGTTTGAAATTGATAAACACAGACAGGCTGTTTTGGCGGGAAATGACTCCTGATGATTATCAGGCACTGTTTCAGGTGCTCGGCGACCCTGAAACCATGCGGCATTATCCTTATACCTTCGATGAGCAGCGCGTCATGGATTGGATCGAACGGAATATGCATCGCTATCGGAAGGACGGCTTCGGGCTGTGGGCCATATGCCTGCAGGATACCGGAGAGATGATCGGCGACTGCGGGCTGACGCTGCAAAACATTAACGGAGAATTGCTCCCCGAGATCGGCTATCATATCCGCCGAGACTGTCAGCGGAAGGGCTATGCCAAAGAGGCGGCAAAGGCTGTCCGTGACTGGGCGTTTCGGAATACGGATTATCCAGCCTTGTAC
>CADBLV010000293.1 GCA_902795555.1 uncultured Eubacteriales bacterium
CGTCCACCCACCATTCTCTTCCGCCTTCCAGCACTCTTCCGGTATCCACTTCTTTCCAGCTTCCCTTCGGCAGATAGACCTGCCGTTTCCGCGCGCCGGGTTCCAGCACCGGCGCCACCAGATATCGATCTCCGAAAAGATACTGATCCTTCCGATCCGCGCAGGCTTCGTCCTCCGGGAAGGCATACCACATGCTGCGCATCAGCGGCGTCCCCTTCTCATGGGCTTCCGCCATCAGCTGCCGCACATACGGCCTGAGCTGTTCTCGGCGCTGCATGTATTTCACCAGAATCGGATAGGCTTCTTCGCCGAATTGCCAGACCTCGTTTTTGCCGCCGCTCGGCAGCACAGCCTCTCCGTTTTTCCGTTTTACCTCTTCTCCGGGCCTGCGGTCGCCGTGCAGCCGCATCACCGGGCAGTAAGCGCCCCACTGGAACCAGCGAATCAGCAGTTCCCGGAATCCCGGATCATCCGGTTCGCCTCCGTGGAACCCGCCGATATCGGTGGTCCACCAGGGAATGCCCGCCATGCCCATGTTCAGCCCGGCGCAGATCTGGCGTCGGAAATCCTCCCATCGGCTCATGATGTCTCCGGACCAAACCAGCGCACCGTATCGCTGGCTTCCCGCCCATGCGCAGCGCAGCAGATTCACCGGGTTCTCCTGGCCGGCCGCCTTCATTCCCTCATAGAAGGTCCGGGCATACGCCTGGGGATAGATATTCCCGATCTGCTGGTTGGATCCCAGATGATATCGGTAGTTTTTGAATTCATAGGTTCCGTATTCCGGTTCCGCCTCGTCCAGCCAGAAGATCCGGATCCCGTCGTCATAATAGTTCTTTTTGCACTTTTTCCAGACGTACTGCCGGGCGCGGGGATTGGTCGGGTCAAAGAACATGCTGTCCTCCACAAAGCGCATCCCGATCTGCTCGCCGTATTCCGCCCGCACCAGAAGTCCCTGCTGTTTCATCTCCTCATAATTTTCGCTCTGCAGGGAGACCTGAGGCCAGATGGAAACCATCAGTTCGATGCCCATTTCCTTCAGTTCCCGCACCATTCCCGCGGGATCCGGGAAGAATTCCGGATCAAACCGGTAGTCCCCCATCCGCGGCCAGTGGAAGAAGTCGCAGACGATCACATCAATCTTCAGCCCCCGGCGCCGATACTCCCGGGCGACTTCCAGTAGCTGCTCCTGATTCCAGTATCGGAGCTTGCACTGCCAGAAGCCCAGCCCGTATTCCGGCATCTCAGGCGGAAATCCTGTCGCCCGGGCATACTGCAGGGAGATCTCCTGCGGCGTCTCGCCGCAGGTCACCCAGTAGTCCATCTGTTTTGTGGATTCCGCATGCCAGGTAGTCCGGTTTTTTCCGAAGCTCACCTGACCGATCGCCGGATTGTGCCAGAGGAATCCATATCCTCTCGAGGAGATCAGAAACGGCACCGACGCCTGGGAATTCCGGTGAGCCAGCTCCAGGGTGCATCCTTTCCAGTCCAGAATTTCTTCCTGATACTGCCCCATGCCGAAGATCCGTTCGCCGTCCTGGCCTTCAAAGGTCACCGTCAGCGCGTAATCCCCGCCCAGATACGGTTCGAATTTCCGGGATTTCAGGGCCAGGGCGTTGGCCGGGGCCGTTTCCCGGAAAAGCAGCGTTCCGTCTTCCCGCCGGTAGGTGATGCGGGCATAATGATGCCAGGAATCCATGTCCACCTCCGCCGTCAGGCGGCCGTTGCGGATCACGGCCCGCTCAGGCTGAATCTGAATGTCGGGCGCTTCCTCTTCCGTCGGCTCCAGCAGGGCAAAGCGGTCGTCCCGGATCTCGCCCATCATCACCGACCGGACCCGGAAGCTGTTCCTCCCCCAGGGCCTGATTTCGAGGGTTTCCCCGCTGCTTCTCCAGATCAGGGCGTTGCCGTCGCGCTCAAAGTATTCCATGTTCGCAAACCTCCTTGTCATTCAGACAGGTTCCGGTTTCCCGGTTGATTTTCACTGACGGACCCAGACGCGCATTTCTCCGATGCCCCGGTTCGCCCAGGCGTAATACGGAATCCAGGTCAGCGTAACCGGTTCGGTCCTGATTTCACGGGATGCGTCATACAGGGTGTCTCCCCAGCCTTCGTCGCTTTCCCTAAGGCCCTGGCAGCTCAGTTCCATGATGCCGTGAAGCTTTTCAGGCTTCCAGTCCGTCCGGAAGCTGTGCGCTGTTGTCTCACCCAGGCGCACGGCGTGAAGCCGGTTTCCGTTGTCCGCTTCCTCCAGACAGTAAACAACAGGGCCCCGGGTCACGGCCGTCTTTCCCGCGTCCTCGGGAATGCGGGGATTCGCTCGCACCAGGGATACGGGCATTTCCAGGTTCATCTCCACCCGGTCTCCTGTCTTCCATTTTCTGCGCAGCACGAGATATCCGTTTTCGGTGTCCGCGGAAACCGGTTCGCCGTTGACGGTTACGCTGTAATCCCGGCACCATCCGGGAATCCGCAGGCAGAGCGAGAAATCGGTTTCACGTTCCGTTTCCGTCTTAAGGAAAATCTTTCCGTTCCAGGGATATCCGGTTTCCACCTTCAGCTGGACCGTCCCGCCGGGAAGATCCATCGCAGCTGTCCCGCCCAGATACAGATGAACAAAAACGCGATCTTCCCGGACGGAATAAGCGTATTCCTCCAGAGAAGCGATGAACCTGGCCAGGTTCGGCGGGCAGCAGGCGCAGGGGAACCAGCCCTGGCGCTCCGGCTTTACATGGTGTTTCCGGAAATCCTTTTCACAGGCTTCCGGGTTCACCTCCAGAGGATTGACATAGAAAAACTTTTTCCCGTCCAGCTGCATCCCGCTCAGAATGCCATTATACAGGGCCCGCTCCATCACATCCGCGTATTCTCTTTTTTCTTCCAGCTTCAGCATCCGCTGAGCGAAGAAAACCAGGGCGATGGATGCGCAGGTTTCCGCGTACACCGTGTCATTGGGCAGGTCATAATCAAAGGTGAAGGATTCCCCGTATTCCGTGGATCCGATTCCGCCGGTGATATACATCCGCCGGCTCACCGCGCTCCGCCACAGTCTTCTGCAGGCGGCGATCAGGGATTCATCGCCGGTCACCCGGGCAACGTCCGCCATCCCGGCATACAGATACATGGCCCGCACAGCATGTCCTTCGGCATCCTGCTGTTCCCGAACGGGGCTTCCGGCCTGGTAATACTGATATCGGAAGGGACTTTCTTTCCAATAGTCCGGATTCCCGTTCCGCTTCTCCTCTTCCGCGAAAAACAGCGGCGCCTTTCCCCGCTCGTCGACAAAATACTTCGCCAGACGAAGATGTTTCGGATCCCCGGTGATTTCATACAGGCGCATCAGCGCCAGTTCGATTTCCGGATGTCCGGGATAACCGTGCAGCTTGCCTTCCTCCGGTCCGAGCACGCTGTCAATATGCGAAACAAACCGGATCATCGCGTCCAGCAAAGCCCGTTTCCCGGTGGCCTGATAATAAGCGACTGCGCCTTCCAGCAGATGACCCGCCACATACAGTTCGTGGTTGTCCTTCAGATTGGTCCAGCGTTTTTCCGGGCCGTTAATGATATAATAGGTGTCCAGATATCCGTCCGGCTGCTGGGCGGCGATCACTTCGTCAATCGCGCCGTCGGCCGTCTTTTCAAGCGCCGGATCCGGATGCCACCTCAGGCTGTACGCAACGGCTTCCAGCCACTTGCCTACGTCACTGTCCTGAAAAACGAAGCCTCCGTGGGGACCTTTTTCTTTCCCGGCCGCGATGCGGAAATTCCGCATACAGAAGCTGGGTTCTGTATCCGGCACCTGATCGTTCAGCGCCTGCCACTGATAAGGGATCGCTTCCTGACGGATGATTTCCCGCACAGGGCCCCAGAATTCATCTTTCAGACAGACCTGCTTTACAAATTCTCCGGCGTTTGTCATCTTGATTCTCCTTATGTCATCGGTTTTTGCATGGATGATATCTTCTTGATGAGGCGTGCGGGATGATCAGAAAAAACCTTATTTTTTGATGATTTCCAGATCCGGTGAGCAGGCCAGGAAAGCGTTGTCTCCGATTTCGGCGTCCGCGGGCAGCGTCACCTTCTTCAGAGACTGGCAGGCCTGGAAGGCGTTGGCGCCGATTCGTTCCAGCTCCGCGCCGAAGGAAACCTCCTCCAGCCCCATGCACACAGCAAAGGCCATATCGCCGACCTCGACCACTGAATCGGGAATCGTCACGCTCTGCAAAAGCTTGCATCCCAGAAAGCAGCGATCGTCCAGCGTGGTGACGCCTTCCGGAATCACCAGCGTTTTCAGATTTTCACAGGTGGCAAAGGCCTGAACGCCGATGCTTTTGATCCCCTCCGGCAATTCCACGCTGAGAATGTTAACCGCGAAATCTTCAAAGCAATGGTCGCCGATCGCCACCACAGGATAGTTGTCCATATGATCCGGCACCTTAACGTCCGGATCCGGCCCGTGATATTTCACAATGAAGGCGCCGTCTCCGTCTTCCGTCACCTGATAGGTATAATCGCCGCATTCTACGTTGTCATTGGCTTCGTCGAACCCGCTCAGCTCGTTAAAATATCCGAATCCGCCGGGATCGTCGTCAAATTCAAACTCCTCCTCATCATCTTCCGAAAGACCGGCGGGAAATACAAAAAGCACCGCAAGCGCCAGAAGAATCGCCCACAGACGTCTGCGCACAGGACTCCGCCCCCTCTTTCTGAATGATGCATCTATTATAGCGGAGAAGCGAAAAAAAATCAACTCATCCGTTTGCCTATTGACGATACTTCCGGAGTGTGGTATTCTCTTTTTGAAAACGTTTCCGATAACGTTTTCGTTCCAATGGGTTCCGGTATGATCATGAGGAGGAGAGGCATGAAAACCTATACGATTCGGGATATCGCCGCCCTGGCCGGGGTCTCTGTGACAACGGTCAGCCGTGTGCTGAATCACCGGCCGGATGTGAACCGGGAAACGCGGGAAAAAATCGAAAAAATCATCGCGGAGCATCATTTTATCGGGAATACCAACGCCCGGGGGCTCAAGCAGAGCAGCGAAGTCATCGGCATGGTGATCCGGGGCCGGTCCAATCCCTTTCTGAATGCTCTCTCCGAGGCGATTCTGAGCAAGGCGTCCCTGATGAACGACACCTTCATTACCGAATCCATCGACGAAAAGGACGACGAATTCAAAACGGCGCAACGGATCATTCTGCAGCACCGGGTGAAGGGGCTTCTGTTTGTGGGCAGCCTGATTGACGAGCGGGTGCGCGTTCTTCACGGGCTGGATATTCCCGTGGTGTTTACGACGGTCAGCGCCAAAAACGCAGCCCTGCCCTTGGCCTCCTCCGTCTCCGTCAACGACCGGGCCATGGGAAAGGTGGTGGCCGATGCCCTCTTTGACCTGGGACATCGGCGTGTGGCCGCCTTCGGCTCCAATCCTGTGGCCGGAGATTCCCTGGCCATGCGGTTTCAGGGGTTCTGCGAAGGCTGGGAAGCCCATGGGCTTTCCTTCCGGCCGGAGGATTATCGGGAGTGTCGCTTTTCCTATGAATCCGGATACGAAACGACCCTGGACTATTTTGCCGGCCATCCGGAAACAACAGCGCTCTTCGCCATGAGCGATTCCATGGCCGTGGGCGCCATTCGTGCCCTGAAGGATCTGGGGCTGCGGGTGCCGGAGGATGTCAGCGTCGTGGGGTTCGACGGGACGGATATCAGCCGGTTCTCCATTCCCCGGCTGAGCACTGTGGCGCAGCCGGTTGATGAAATCGCCCGCCAGAGCATCCTGCTTCTGACAGACATGCTGGAAAACGGCGCAGCACCGCGGCATGTGCTGGTGGATGCCGTCTGGCAACCCCGTGAATCCGTGGCTGCGCCGATCAGGAAAGGAGATTGATTTCATGCGTCGAAGCGGCATTCTTCTGCACATCTCGTCCCTGCCCTCCCCCGGCGGGATCGGCTCCCTGGGACAGGAAGCCTATGAATTTGTGGATTTTCTGCAGGCAGCCGGCATGAGCATCTGGCAGGTCCTGCCCGTGGGGCCGACAGGATACGGAGACAGTCCTTATCAGTCCTCCTCGGTTTTCGCCGGCAATCCCCTGCTGATCTCCTGCCGCCGTCTCCGGGAGGAAGGCCTGCTCTCCTATGAGGACGGAGAGGAGTTTGTGCCCGATGATCCCGAAAAGGTGGATTATGAACGGGTAAAGGTCAATAAAGACCATCTGCTGCGCAGGTGTTTTGCGCAGTCCGCCGATCGGCTTTCCAAACAGCTGGAAGACTTTGAAAAGGAGCAGGCCTGGGTTTCGGATTTCGCGCTGTTCACCGCGGCGCATCTGCACTTTGGCAATCAGATGTGGACCCGCTGGCCTGATGAAGGCCTGCGCATGCGTCGGAAGGAAGCCCTGGAGAAATATCGGAAGCTGCTGAGTAAGGAGATCCGATTCCAGATCTTCTGCCAGTATCTGTTCCGCCGCCAGTGGGCAGATCTCCGGAAATACTGCGCGTCTCACGGGGTTTCCCTCTTCGGGGATATGCCGATCTATGTAGCAGAGGATTCCGCCGACACCTGGACCCATCCCGAGGTCTTCCGGCTGGATCGCAATCGGGTGCCCAAGCGGGTGGCCGGCGTGCCGCCGGACCTGTTCTCCGCCGATGGTCAGCTCTGGGGGAATCCGCTCTATCGCTGGAACAGGCTCCGGTGGAGAAGATTCTCCTGGTGGGTGGAACGGATGCGGGGCATGGCTTCCCTGTATGACATCATCCGGATCGATCATTTCATCGGCTTTGCCAATTACTGGTCCATTCCCTATGGAGCGCCCAATGCCCGGCAGGGCAAATGGGTCAAGGCGCCGGGAAAGGCGCTGTTTAAGCGTCTGAAGACCGATGTGCCGGACATTCAGATCATCGCTGAAGATCTGGGAGAAGTTTCTCCCCGGGTCAAAAAGCTGCTGTCTTTCTGCGGCTTCCCGGGCATGAAAGTGCTGTCTTTCGGCTTTGACGGGGATGAATCCAATCCGCATTTCCCGGCAAACTACTCGGAAAACTGTGTCGCCTACACGGGGACCCACGACAACGACACCGTCCTGGGCTGGGCGGAAAAAGCCTCCCCGGAGGCGCTGCGCTTCGCCATGGACACGCTCGGGTTCTCGACTGTTCAGGAAGCGCCGGAGGCCTTTATTCAGGCACTGTTCCGCCTCCCCTGTGAAATCGTGATCGTTCCCATGCAGGATATCCTGGGCCTGGACGGCTCAGCCCGGATGAATTTCCCAAGCACCATCGGCGGCAACTGGGTCTGGCGCATGAAACCAGGCGTTCTGACCCAGGAGCTGTCCATGAAATACTATCTGCTGAACAGGCAGACTGACAGGAGGTAACCGTTTTGAACGCTCAGCAACTGATCAAATGCGCCGAAGTGCGCCTGATGGCGGAATCTCACAAATCCCTGATCGAGGCAAATGCCTGGGAGCTGCACAACGCGCTTTCCGGCGCTGCCATGGAAGCCATCGCGCCCGTCTGGGCGAAAAAGGAAGCGGCCCGCTTCCCCCGCCGGCAGGCTTACTATCTGTCCATGGAATTTCTGGTTGGCCGGCTCGTATACAACAATCTGTACTGCATGGGCCTGCTGGACAGCGTAAAGGCCCTCCTGAAGGAAAAGGGTGTGGATCCCACGATCCTGGAGGATGTGGAGGATGACGCTTTCGGGAACGGTGGTCTGGGACGCCTGGCAGCCTGCTTCCTGGACAGCGCGGCGACCTGCGATGTTCCCCTGACCGGCTACGGCCTGCGCTTTAAGTACGGTCTGTTCAAGCAGACCTTTGTGGACGGCCGCCAGGTGGAGCTGCCGGATGACTGGTCTCGTTTCGGAGACCCCTGGTCCATCCGCCGGGAGGAGGACGCCGTGGTGGTGTCGATGAAAACCGGGGACGTGCTGGCCGTGCCCTACGATATGCCGGTCATCGGCTATGGCATGAAGAATGTCGGCACCCTGCGCCTCTGGCAGACGGAAAGCCTGCATGAAATCGACTTCCCCCTCTTCAATCAGCAGGAATACGCCAAAGCTGCCGCGGACAAGAATAAAGCGGAGGACATCGTCAAGTTCCTCTATCCCAACGATACGAAGAAGGAAGGCAAACAGCTGCGCGTCAGGCAGCAGTATGTGCTGGTTTCCGCTTCCATGCAGGACATCCTGCGTCGTTATCGCAAGCGTCACGGCAATGATTTCAGCTTCCTTTCCGCCGAGGTGGCAGCCCAGCTCAATGATACCCATCCTTCCATGGCCATTCCGGAGCTGATCCGCCTGCTGGAAGCGGAGGGCGTGGACTTTGAGGAGGCCTTCGGGATCGCCAGGGATGTGTTTGCCTACACAAATCATACCGTCATGCAGGAAGCGCTGGAAAAATGGGATCTGTCCCTTCTCTCCTCCGTCTGCCCGGAAATCGTCGCGATCATTCGGAAGATCGACGGGCGCTTTAAGAAGGAAATGAAGCGTCTGGGCAAGCCTCTTTCCCCAGCCCTGTGCATCATTGAAAAGAAGCGTGTGCATATGGCCTGGCTGGCCACCTATGGCTCCCACGCCGTCAACGGCGTCGCCGCGCTGCACACGGAGATTCTGAAAAACGACGTCTTTGCCTCCTGGTATCAGATTTATCCGGAGCGCTTCCAGAACAAGACCAACGGCATCACGCAGCGCCGCTGGCTGGGTCTGTGCAATCCGGAGCTTTGCGATCTGATCGCCGATAAGATCGGCCACGGCTTTGAGACGGATCTCGATCGTCTTCAGGAACTGAAGCCTCTGATCAATGCCGATCTGTGCCGCAAATTCCATGCCGTGAAAAAGGCGAAGAAGCGCCAGCTGTGCGAAGAGCTTCGGCGTTCGGAAGGCATTTCCCTCTCCCCCGACATGGTGTTCGATGTGCAGGTGAAGCGCCTGCATGAATACAAGCGTCAGTTTATGAATGCCCTGTCCATTCTGGCGATTTATGATCAGCTGAAGCGGGGCAAACTGGCGGATCTCCCGCCGGTGGTCTTCCTCTTCGGGGCCAAGGCCGCCCCGGGATATGACCGGGCGAAAGCGGTCATTCACTGGATCAACATGATCGCCGAAAAGGTGAACAACGATCCTAAAACCATGGATCGCCTGAAAGTGGTCTTCATCCCGAATTACAACTGTTCCTGGGCGGAAATGATCATTCCCGCCGCGGATATCTCCGAGCAGATCTCCCCCGCCGGTACGGAAGCCTCCGGCACCGGGAATATGAAGCTGATGCTGAACGGCGCGGTGACCCTGGGCACCTTTGACGGCGCGAATGTGGAAATCGTGGAGGAAGCCGGCCGGGAGAACAACTACATCTTCGGCGCCACCGTGGAAGAGCTGACAGCGATCAAAGACACCTATGATCCGAATGTGATCTATCAAAAGAACGCCGTGCTGCGCAGAGCGCTGGACACCCTGATCGACGGGACCTTCCCGGATGACGACGGCGCGCTGAAGGAGCTTCATGACGCGATTCTGAAGGGCGCCAGCTGGCACAAACCCGATCATTACTATGTCGTAAAGGATTTCGAAAGCTATCTGGACGCGAAGCTGCAGGCCATTCGGGATGCCGGAAGCCGGGACACCGCCTTCGAGCGCAAGTGCCTGATGAACATCGCCAGCGCGGGAAAATTCTCTTCCGACCGCACCATCCGCCAGTATGCGAAGGAGATCTGGAAGGTGTGATGATCTGCGCCATCCTGTGCGCAACATTGATTCACACTGATCTTCGATCCAAACGACCTGTCGTCCGGATCGCTCCTGATTCCTCATTCAAAAGCCCGGAAGCCGTCTGGCTTCCGGGTCTTTAATGTCCCCTTGTCTGTCCTCCGATTCGTTTCCTGCCGTAATCCGTCTTGCGAATCGTTGTCCCTGCAGTACCGGCAGCACAGGCCGTTCTTCCTCTTTCACAGCCGCCGTGACCTCAGTCTTACGAATGCTGTTCTTTCCGCATAATCCTCACAATCACTCCGCCGGGCGCTCCTTCCACGGTGGCAATCAGCGCCGCGGTTTCCAGCTCCGCCAGCGCCGCGCTGTCCGTCACCACCGTGGGAACAAACCCGACGCCGAAACTTCCCTGATTTTCCACAAATACCCGGCACGGCTTTCCTTCGCAGTCCGTTCCCTCCATCATATACCGGGCGGACAGAACCATCTTCCCATCCTTTCCGATTTTCTGGGTATCCACGCCCGTTCCGATCACATGCCCGCGGAAAAGCGGACCGACCGCTTCGCCGGTAAAGGGAATCATGACGATATCCTTCGTCGCGCCTTCCAGGCGAAAGGACTCCTGACAGGCTACCCTGATCTTCATGATCGGTTCCTTCGATGATTGATTCATGATGGCTCCTCCTTTTCATATTTCCGTGATGGGTTCCCTTCTGCATCCCGGGTTTCCCAACCCGTCTCCGTCGTCCGTGATCACCGTCGTTTGGACTGTTTATCAGCATACATCTTCTGATCCGCCCGGGCAATATGAGCCTTCAGATCAGGTTCCGCCTCTGTGACGGTGCTGAATCCCAGCGAAACAGACAGCCGGATCCCGTCGATGCTGTATTTCAAGGCCTCCTTCCGGAGCTGCGCCAGAAGGCCTTCCATTTCTTCCGCGCCGACGCCGGGCAGGAACGCGGCAAACTCGTCTCCGCCGGTGCGGAACACCATGGCGCCTTCCGGCAGCGAATGTCTCAGAAGCTCTGCGCAGCATCGGATATAGTCATCCCCGGCGATATGGCCGCAGGTATCGTTCACCATCTTCAGATGATCGCAGTCGGCGATGAGAATGCTCAGGGGCCGCGGCGTTTCCTTTTCCAGCTGCGAGAGATATTCCGTATAATAGCTCCGGTTATACACCCTGGTCAGCTGATCGGTGATATACCGTTCCCGAAGCATTCTGCGCATCTGCTCCTGCTCGGTCACGATGTTGATCAGAGCGATGATGCCGCGCACACGTCCGTCCTCGTAAAACAGCGGCTCCTTAATGATCTGTAGAAATTCCTGCTGGCCGTCGTTTTCCTCGATGATATAGGAGGAGCCCTTCCCGGTGCGGATCAGATTCAAATCCGATTCCAGCGCCTTTTGCGCGTTTTCTTTGTCTTTCCGGATATCAAGATCCGTCTTCCCCCGAATGGTCCAGTTCGGATCATTGTCCGTGTTCAGATGATGCCAGGTCTGGGAAGAAAAAACATATCGTCCGCGGTCGTCCTTCAGATAGATATTCGCCGGAAGCGATCGCAGCATCTTGGAAAATTCATTGAAGGAAACCGAGCTGAGCAGCTGTTCGGCGTTGTTCAGGCGGTTTTTAAACACAGCGGGCCGAAGGGGCTTAACAACACAGTCAACCACCGATCCGCCGAGATAGCGCTCATCCACGGAAAGATGTTCCGAATCGGTCAGAATCAGAATCGGGAAAGCCAGAAGATCGTTCTTTCGCGTGTCAATGCATTGAATCAGCTGTTCGATGTCCGAAAAGGATGAAGGCGTGTCGATCAGCACGGCAGAAAGCCCTTCCTCCTTCTCGATCTGCTGAATCGCTTCCGGAACAGAGAAAGCTTCCGAAAGCCGGCCTTCCAGAGAGAGCTGCTCCGCAACGGAATCTCCCGCCCGATGAAGCAGCAGATACTGTTTCATGTCTTCCTCCTCTTTGAACGGCAGATTCACGTCCGCCGTTTGGCCCGGCAGGTCATGCCGGTTTTTTGCTTCGCGACCGGAAACGGAATCCTTTTCCTGTCGCGGAATGCGGTCTGCCTTCTTTGATAATCTGATTATAGCCGAAAACGGCTCCTTCTTCAATCGGGTTTTTGTCAGTCTGCTTTCAGCATAAGGGTGTGTTTCTGAAGCGAATCAGAACGCGAAGGGATCTCTCACTGTTTTTCGGCAGTCAGGCCGGTCACAACGCGGGAAAGAAGCTCCCGCGGAGACACGGAAGGATTGATCCAGTTCAGCAAATCCTCTCCCGGCAGAATCAGCGGCATGCGGTCATGAATGTCCCGCAGATCCTCTGTCGGCTCTCTTGTCAGAACAACAAAATGAGGCAGATTCATCTCCGCCCGATACAGGCCGCACAGCCAGGTCGCGCCCTGTTTCTCCGGCCGGATGGCGTATTTCTCAATGATCCGTTTTTTTCCGTCAGAAGCCGGAATATGTTTCCATTCAAAATACCAGCTGGCCGGAAGAATGCATCGGTGAGCATGCCAGGATTCCCGAAACACGGGCCTTCCGGCCGCGGTTTCAGCCCGCGCGTTCAGAAGCAGTTGCTTTCCCGGGCCCGTAAATCCCCATTTCATCGGAAACAGGGCAGGCTGTCCGTCCCTGCGGGAAGCCAGGGCCGGAACGACCATGGAGGGAAAGATTTCCCCCTGCGTGACGATGGCATCCCCTGCTTCCCGAAACATCGCCGCCAGCGGTGAACGGTTGACGATGGACAGTAGCATGGAAGGGCTGCTGTCCTGAATCGGCGCGGATAAAGCAGCTGGGTTCACGGAGGAGAGCAGGTTGATGATCTCCGGATCATCGTGTTCGATATAATATCTGCAGCACATCGGCCGTTTCTCCTCCCCATATTGTCAAGTAGTAAACCGTTGATTTCTCGGACTCCTGTCTGATCGGACGCTGTATAATGTTCGCACCTGCGGATATTTCTTCCGCCGTCGTATGATGGTTGTCAGCCGTCATGAAATGGCTTCCGCCGTCGTATGATGGTTGTCAGCCGTCATGAAAAGGCCTTCCGCTGTTTAAAAGAATTACTCGCTGAAAAGCCGTTTCAGCGTCAGCGCGGCCTGCTTGACAGCATTTTTCTTTTCCCCGCTTTCGATCAGCCGATCCTGTGCCTCCCGGAGGGAGCATCCTTCTTTCATCAGAGCGATCAGCTTCCCTTCCGTGGATTCACCGCGCGGCGTTTCTTCCGTCGCCTCTTCGTGCGTCTCCGGCATTTCAATCACGACGCAGTATTCGCCCTTCTCCGTCTTTTCATTTTCCCGCAGCGCCTGCAGCACGGTTTGGGGCGTTCCGTAAATGGTCTTTTCGTGTTTCTTGGTCAAATCGCAGCATACAGCCAGGCGGCTGTCCGGAATCGTCTCCGCGATCGTCTCCGTAAGATCGGTGATCCGATGAGGAGATTCATGCACCACGGCAATCCGGATTCCTCCGGCCATGGAGGCCAGCTTTTCCCGCAGGGCTTTCTTCTCCCGAGGCAGAAAACCGTAAAAGGCAAATTCCCGGGTGTCAAAACCGCTCACGGACAGCGCGGCGGCCGCCGCGCAGCATCCGGGAATGGGAATTACGGGGATTCCCCTGGCGATGCAGGCTGCGGTCACCTCGTTTCCCGGATCGGAGATACAGGGGGTACCCGCGTCGGTCACCAGGGCCGCCCGCAGGTTTTCCTCCGCAATCCGTTCGGCCAGGCCTTCGGCTTTGTTTCCTTCCGAGTGCCTGTGACAGCTGACCAGCGGCGCGTGCAGATCGAAAACCTGACACAGCTTCATGGTCACCCGGGTATCCTCCGCGATAATCAGATCCGCCTGTCGGAGGGTTTCCGCACCCCGGGGGCTGAAATCCTGAAGATTGCCGATGGGCGTCGCAACGATATACAGCGCAGCCATTCCCTTTCACGCTCCTTCTTCCGATTCCCGCTCACAGTCCCCGTTTCTCCGCGACCCGCAGTTTTGCGCTGCGCGCCCTGGGATTCCGGGCAATCTCTTCCTCCGTCGGGGCAATCGCGCCGCCGCCCAGCACCTTCACCATCGGTTTTCTCCCGCAGGTGCAGATCGGGGCCTTCGGCGGGCAGATGCAGGGGTTTTCCATGGTTTTCAGGCATTTTTTGACGATTCGGTCCTCCAGGCTGTGAAAGGTAATGACGCAGATCCGTCCTCCCGGTTTCAGGCAGTCCGTAAAATCCCGAATGGCCTGCTCCAGAGGCTGGAGTTCGTCGTTAACCGCAATGCGGATCGCCTGAAAGGTCCGCCTGGCCGGGTGCCCGTCCTCGCGGCGGCGAACCGCCCTCGGAATCGCGGCATCCACGACCCGAACCAGGTCAAAGGTGGTTTGCAGGGGAGTAACCGCCCGATGCTCGCACAGGATATGCGCGATCCGAACGGCCCATTTTTCCTCGCCGTAATCCCGGATCACCCGGGCGATCTCCGCCTCCGGTGCGTTGTTCAGAAACTCCGCCGCGGTCATTCCGCCGCTTCGGTCCATCCGCATGTCCAGAGGCGCATCCTCATGATATCTGAATCCCCGCTCCGGGGTGTCCAGCTGCGGGCTGCTGACGCCCAGATCCAGCAGGACTCCGTCCAGAAGTCCGCATCCCGCTTCGGCCAGCAGTTGCTTCCCGTCGTGAAAATTCCCGTGGATGGGGTGAAATCCGTCGAATTCCTTCAAACGCGCGGTCGCCGCCGCGATGGCGGTTTCGTCCCGGTCAATGCCATACAGAACGGTACCCTCGCCCCCCGCTGTCAGGATCGCCAGGCTGTGGCCGCCGCCCCCCAGGGTGCCGTCGCAGTAGGTTCCGCCGGGGCGGACATTCATCCAGTGCAGCACCTCCCTCAGCAATACCGGTTTGTGTTGAAAGCTCATGTTTTTTTCACCTCCGTCCTGTCCCGTCCGGGGACACCGGGTCTTCAATCATCCGGAAAAAGGCAGGACGGGGCCGCGTCCGCCGCTTCCCCGTCCGTTGTATCCTTATGCCATCTGATCTGTCAGTTCCGCAATCCGCTTCGCCAGCGCTTCCGCCTTCTGACGGTTTGTTTCCAGCTTTTCCTTTTCTTGGGCCACAAGCTGGGCCGGAGCCTTGGACAGGAAGCCGGCGTTGTTCAGCTTGCCCAGGGCCCGGTCGATCTCCTTCAGCAGGCCGTCCCTCTCTTTGGTCAGCCGCGCGGCTTCCTTGGCGAAGTCCACCAGATCCCCCAGAGGAATAAAGAGTTCTCCGGCGGCGGTCACGGCGGAAACCGTCTTCCCGGTCGCCTGAGCGCGTTCATCAATCAGCTCCACCTGCTGAGCGCCGGCCAGTTTCTTGAAGTATCCTTCGCCGTCCCGCAGGGTATCCCGCCATCCGTCCGCGGCCAGCAGCATCAGGTGGGTCCGCTTGGAAGGCGCCACGTTCATTTCGCTGCGCAGGTTCCGAATGGCCCGGATGATTTCCATCACGCCCTGCATCTTGCGTTCGTCCTCCGGGAAGTTCAGCTCCTCTTTCGCTTTGGGCCAGGCCGTAAGCATCAGGAAGCCTTCGCTGTCCGGCAGATATTTATACACCTGCTCTGTCAGGAAGGGCATGAAGGGATGCAGCAGCTTCAGCAGATCGGTCAGCACATGCAGCAGCACGGCCTTTACGGTTTCCTTGCTCTCGCCGTCTTCTCCGAGGAGCCGGCTCTTACTCAGCTCGATATACCAGTCGCAGAACTCGCTCCAGGCAAAGTCATAAATCTTCGTGGCCGCCAGGCCGAAATCTCCCTCTTCCATATGGGCGGAGATATCGCGGATGGTTTCCTGCAGGCGGCTGAGGATCCATTTGTCGGCTGTTTCAAGGTTTTCCGGCCGGAAGGGCTTCTTCTCAGACACGTTCATGAGCACAAACCGGGAAGCGTTCCAAACCTTGTTGGCGAAATTTCGGGCCGCTTCCACCTTGTCCCGGCTGTATCGGGTATCGTTGCCGGGGCTCACGCCCATCACCAGGCTGAACCGCAGCGCGTC
>CADBLV010000294.1 GCA_902795555.1 uncultured Eubacteriales bacterium
AAGATAGATGACTTCCAGTTCAATGCCGCCAAGATCAAAGATGTGCCCATCTTCGACATGCTCAAAAGGCGGGTAGCTGATTCCGAATTGTTTCATGGCTTCCTGTACTTCCGGGCTATAGATCCATTCCTCGGCAAGCGGCAGATCCGCCAGATTCATATACGCTTTATCAAAGCTCCAGTTTCCTCCCATATGATCTTCATGGCCATGGGTATTGACACAGATCAGGGGAAGGGATGTAAGCGATTCCGCCACCTCCCGGATATTGGACAAGCCAATGGATGTGTCGATGACCGCTGCCTGTTTTGTTCCTGCAATGATATAGCAGCTTGCCTCATGGTTATCGTCCAGCAGCCATATATGATCGTTGATCGGAACGACATTTGGAGTTCTCAGTTGAATCCGGGTCTTTTCCACGTCACCGGATTCCATGTATTTCTCGTTATCCATATGCTCCTCCTGTGCCTGTTATCTCCCCATAATATACTTAACTGTCGTGGCTATGTATGAACCTTTCCTTTTCCAGCATGGCCAGCACGAAAGCCAAATCCTTCCTTCTAACCTTGATGCCCCAGATCCTGTCCCTGTGGGGCAAGTGGTACATGCTCTGAAAGAACATTTCATCAGAGGGCATCCGGAAGGGAATCCTGTTTTCCTTCAGGAACTCCCTGACCCTGTAGTTTGTTTCGGTATTCCATATGGGACCGATATCAATCCATCCGCTCATTACTGCTTTCCTCCGGTTCAGTCAACCTTCGTCCGGCAGTCTTAAAGCATCATAGCATTACGCCAGACGAGAAACTTTGTCCGGCTCTGCGCCTCAGAATTACTCTGACGCGTCTGGCTCTCCTGTCATTTCAAGCATTCCGCTTTTGAATGTGATAACGCACTCATATCTGCATTTCGGGCAGAACAGCGGAAAACGGATCAGTTCCGTATCTTCACGGACCTGTGTACGGGTCTTCCTTCCGCAGCGGGGGCAGAGAAGGAATCCTTTCGTTGGTTGGTCAGTCTTCATGGTCCTACACCTCCTCCCAGAGCTTCCGTAGTTCCGGGTCCTTGTCGCGCAAGATGTACTCCACCGCATTCATGGCCGTTTTTCCGAGCAAATCGTGGGCATTGGTCGTTTCTGGTTCGCGCACGTATTTTACCCTGTTCGCCGCATAGTCGGGCGCAGCGTCAAAAGCACCGGCTCGGGTCTTTGCATTCTTAAGAGAAACTCCCGCGGCTTTCCGGTCGCCGGACTTGTATTGAAAGACCGCAAGGAAGGCATCGAAAACCACGATCATTTTATCAAGAAAGTCTGGCTTGTCGGTCTTTTTCAGCCCTTCCAGGGTAGGAATGATCCAGCGCATCATTTCAATACCGAACACGTTCTCGTTTTTCACGTCAAACAACATCGCATAACCGATCACTGTCTGGATTAGCCGACTGATCGTCCGCAGAAGCCCGTCTTCCAGAAAACCATTTGCTTCCTCCGGATCTCCTCCATGGGAGAGCAACAAAATCCCGATCCTGTCGTTAAAGATCGCACCGGGGTTGTTGACTTTCAACAGTTCCAGTGCCTTGCCTGTTTCACCCAGCATATCGTGCATCTCTGCGATCATACCGCAAATCCAGGATTCGTTTACCCGGGAATCCGTGCACTGAGAAATCAGCAAGCGAGCACTGTCCAGCAATTCAATGGCCCGCCGAAGCCAGGACTCCTTTCTTGTCCCTGCGCCAAAGGTATAGTAAAGGTTCGCGGCGGCATACACCACATCAAAGGAATGCGGGTATTTCCGGATCGCCTTTTCCGCCTCTGAAAGCGCATCGTAATCCCAGCTGTTGCTGGCTTTCCACAAACGTTCCACCATAGTTTGCAATCGGTTGTCCTTCATTTCATATCCCAGAAGGGCATCTACGGATATATCAAAAAAATCCGCCATTTCCGTGATCAGGCCCAACTCCGGCGTAGACATCCTGGTTTCCCATTTATGCACTGCGCCAACGGTTACCCCCAGCACCTCCGCAAGCTGCTCCTGCGTCAACCCCTGCCGTTTCCGGAACATCCGGATGTTCTCCGCAAGCCTCGTTTCCATCGCTTACTCACCTCCCAGAACACGCATAGTATACAGCAGAAAACTGCTGCTTTGAAGATACGATTGGTATGATTTTGGCAATATTTTTTATACCATCCGTATTGTTTTTGGACAAAAAGCGGGTAACACTCCTATCAGTGCTACTCACTTCTGATCTGGAAATGATCCGGCTTCTTTTTTACACTTGCAAATGCAAACACGATTCGGTGAAGTCCGGCGCCGAAGCGAAACCCGACATTGACAATTGAGCGAGAAAAAGGTATAGTACATGGGTGAAACGGCAGACGGCCAAAGGCCGCCAAAGCCTTGAAATATAAGCACCCGTAGCTCAGTAGGATAGAGCGGCCGCCTCCTAAGCGGCAGGCCGTGGGTTCGAATCCCGCCGGGTGTGCCAATGGCTTGACCAGATTGTACATCTGATTCACAAAAATCGGA
>CADBLV010000295.1 GCA_902795555.1 uncultured Eubacteriales bacterium
ACGGCCTTTGTAAACGAATTGATTCAGAAATCGGAAGCCGTCCAGCGGCGGCACCGGCAGGAGGTTAAAAATGGCCAGGCTCAGGTTCATCTGAACGAACATCCGAAGGAACTGAATCACGTATCCGATCCAGGAAGCGGTAGCGTGTTTCAGGAGCAGCACCATGATCACGGAGCCCGTCAGGAACATGAGCAGATTGGCCGCGATGCCGGCCAGGGATACCAGAATATAGTCCCGTCGATAGTTGCGAAAGTTGTTTGGGTTAATAGGAACCGGTTTGGCCCAGCCGATACGCAGAAAAAGCATGCAGATCGTGCCGATAGGGTCCAGATGTTTGCGTGGATCAAGCGTGAGGCGTCCCGCCCATTTCGCGGTGGGATCGCCGCATTTCAGGGCGACCCACCCATGGGCGACCTCGTGGACGATCAGGCAGGTCAGAATGGACACAGTACTCATCAGAAGATAGATCAGCGCCCCGCCCGGATCCTGCCGGAAATACTGAATCATGGTTTGAATAAAGCTCACTTGGCACCTCCTGCAGTCCCGGCCCGGCGGAGAAATTCGGATTCGTCGATCACTTCGATGCCGAGAGACTGTGCTTTGGTCAGTTTGCTGCCTGCCGCTTCCCCCGCCACGACGAAGGCTGTTTTTTTGCTCACGGAGCCCGCGGCGGTTCCGCCCTGGCTGCGAATCAGGTCTTCCGCCTGCTTGCGGCTGAGGGTGGACAGCGTTCCGGTCACGACAATGCTCTGTCCCCGGAAGGCGCCGCCCTCCGCGGCTGCTTCCTGCTGAGGCTGCACCCCGGCGGCTTTGAGGGCGTCAATCAGTTCCCGGTTTTCCGGAAAGCTGAAGTATTCCACGATGCTTGTGGCGACGGTTTCCCCGATGTCCGGGATGTCTGAAAGGGCGCCCATGTCCGCCGCTTCCAGGGCTTCAAGGCTTCCGAAGACCTGGGCGAGATCCCGGGCCGTTTTGGTCCCGACGTTCGGAATGCCCAGGGCGTAAAGATAGGCGCTGAGGGGACGGCTGCGGGTCTGGCTGATGGCCTGCGTCAGGTTCTGCGCTTTCTTTTCCTGAAAGCCATCGAGCGTCATAAGCTGATCCGGCGTGAGACTGTATAGCTCGGCCGGGGAACGCAGATCCAGTTTGTCATAAAGGAGCTCCGCGGTTTTTTCGCTGAAGCCCTCAATGTCCATGGCGTCCCGGCTGGCAAAATGCGCAAGGCGCGCCACCGTCTGAGGTTTGCAGCTGCTTCGATTCATGCAGAACAGGTGGGCCCCGCGGTGAATCAGCTTCCCGCCGCAGGCCGGACAGGTCTCCGGCTCGACAATCGGGGTTTCGGCGGCGGAAGCTTCCGTTTCCGTGTCAGGCTGAGGCGCGCCGTCCGCCCGGCCGAGGATTTCCGGAATCACATCGTTGCTGCGGCGAATCCAGACATTGCAGCCGATGGTCAGGTTTTTCCGGCGGATATCCCCGATATTGTTCAGGGTCGCTTTTTTCACGGTGACACCGTAAAAGTCGATCGGATCCAGATGCGCAAGAGGGGTCAGCTTGCCCGTGCGGCCCAGCTCCCAGGTAACCGAGCGGAGACGGGTAACTCCTTCTTCCGCCTTGAATTTATAAGCAACCGCCCATCGGGGGAATTTCTCGGTATAGCCGAGCTCGCGGCGAATCCTCTCCTCTCCGATTTTGATCACAACTCCGTCGATCAGCCAGTCCAGAGAAGAACGCCTCTCTCCGATGTGCTGGATCTCTGCTTCCAGCTGGGCTAAGCCCCTCCCCTGTCCCAGATAGGGGCTCACCTGAAATCCGTTTTCTTTCAGCCACTCCAGCATACCCGGCTGATCGTGGAACGGAGGATTGTCGATGGTTCCGACCTGATAGAAAAAGGCGTCGAGATGACGGGAAGCGGTGACCGCCGGATCCAGATTCCGCAGGGCTCCCGCCGCCGCGTTCCGGGCATTTTTCAGGGGGTCTTTCGCTGTTTTGTTATACTTCTCCAGGGTGCTCAGGCGCATGATGCATTCTCCCTGCACCTCGATGAGTCCCTGCCAGGGAATTTCCCGGGGGATGGAATGGATCGTCAGCGCCTGGGGAAGAATCGCTTCGCCGACGATGCCGTTTCCCCGGGTGGCCGCCTGAATCAGTCGGCCGCCTTCGTAGGTCAGATTGATCGTGAGTCCGTCGAATTTGTATTCCAGATAGTATTGCAGGTCGGTTTCTCCCGCCAGCTTTTCCGTCCGGTGAATCCAGGCTTCCAGCTCCGGCAGGGACTGTACCTTGTCCATACTCCAAAGACGGCTGAGATGCCGGTGTTCCTGAAAACCGGGCAGGGTTTCTCCGCCGACCTTTCGCGTGGGAGAATCCGGAAGGGTGACGCCGGTTTGGGACTCCAGGGATTTCAGCTCATCATACAGAGCGTCCCACTGCATGTCGGAGAGGATGGGATTGTCCAGGACATAGTAAGCATAGCTGGCCTGGCTGATCTTCTGAATCAGATCGTGCATTTTCAGCATTTCGGGGGATTCGTTTGGCATAATACCTCCTTCACCTCTGTAAACGGCAGGTTCTCGTCTGCGTCAGTCCTCATATTTCACGATAGGGGCAATGGCGAGGCTGAGCTCTCTTTCGCCCGCCCTGTCAAAGGCGACGCGGATGCGGGCTGCTGATCCGGTGCCTTCGATGTTCGTCACGGTGCCGGGGCCGAATTTGGGGTGCATCACGCGGTCGCCGGGCTGGAAGATCTTTTCCAGAGCGCCGGCGGAATCGGAGAAACGGCCGATGGAGCCAGTCGCGGAGCCGGAGACGTGACCGGCGGAGCCTGCTGCTCTTCCGGATGCGATGCTGCCAAATCCCCTGTTGACGCCCGGAATACCGTCCAGGGGCACGCCGGAAAAGGTCGGCTTTGGTTTTCCGATTTCCCGGGAAGCCCGGGGTAAAACCGGACGCGTCGGGGCAGTCTGTTCGTCGGAAAACACGCTGTCAGGATCTTCCCGGGATCGGCGGGCCGGTCGGGCGCCGGATCCCCCGCCATAGCCGTATCCGCCTCGGCTGAATCCTCCGGCGGACGCCGTGGGACGAAAACGCCTGCGGCCTTCGGTGTCATCCTGAATCAGGCGGTCCGGAATTTCTTCCGTAAAGCGGCTGGGTTCGTTCGCCTGAAACTGGTTATACAGCATCCGTTCGCAGGCCCGGGTGATGTAAAGGGTTTTCCGCGCCCGGGTAATCCCCACATACATCAGGCGCCGCTCCTCTTCCAGGCGCCGGTCGTCATCCAGACTGCGGGAGGAAGGAAAGATGCCTTCCTCCGCGCCGATGATGAAAACATGATCAAATTCCAGACCTTTGGCACTGTGGAGGGTCATCATGGTAACCCAGTCCCGCTCCTCGCCGGTGCGGTCCAGATCGGTCACCAGGGCCACGTTTTCCAGATAATCTTCCACCGTCGCGCTGTCGCTCAGTTCGGCAAAGGAGCGAACAGCTCCGCGGAATTCCGCGATGTTCTCCAGGCGGGATTTTGCTTCCTCCGTATTCTCCTGTTGATACTGGGTTTCCAGTCCCGCTGTTTCAATCAGATAATCCACATATTCCGGAAGCCCCATGCTGTCCTTCATCACGGACAGGATCGTCATCATCTCCAGAAAGGATCCGATACTCTTTCTGGCCCTGCTCCCCAGGCTTTCCGGCACGCCGCTCAGCACGCCGTACAGCGGCATCCCTTCTTTCGCCGCGTATTCCGCCATGGCTGTCACCGTGGTGTCCCCAATGCCCCGTTTGGGCACGTTGATGATCCGTCGGAGGCTCAGGTCATCGCTGGGATTGACGACCACCCGGAGATAGCTCAGAATGTCCCGAATCTCCTTTCGTTCATAAAACTTCTGGCCCCCGAAAATCCGATACGGAATCCCGGAACGCATCAGCATTTCTTCCTGAACGCGGCTCTGGGCATTGGTCCGATAGAGCACGGCAATGTCCCCCGCCTTCACCCCGTTCAGGCGCAGATCGCGAATCTTCGCCGCCACCCACGCGGCTTCGTCCTGTTCATCCCGGGCCGCGTAGATGTGAATCTTTTCCCCGGCGTCCCGCTCCGTCCAGAGGGTCTTGTCCTTCCGCCCCGCGTTGTGGGCGATCACCTGATTCGCCGCGTCCAGAATGTTGGCGGTGGATCGGTAATTCTGCTCCAGCCGGATCACCTTCGCGTCCGGATAGTCCTTTTCAAAATCCAGAATATTTCGCAGATCCGCTCCGCGCCATCCGTAGATGCTCTGATCGTCATCCCCGACCACGCACAGATTCCGGTGATTCATCGAAATCAGGCGAACCAGCTCATATTGCGCCTTGTTCGTGTCCTGATATTCATCCACCAGCACATATCGGAATCGATCCTGATAATACGCCAGCACCGGCGGATGATCCGCCAGCAGCTCCAGCGTCTTGTTCAGCAG
>CADBLV010000296.1 GCA_902795555.1 uncultured Eubacteriales bacterium
AGGATTTTCGCGGTCGCGCCGGTTTTGGGGACCAGTTTGCTCAGGGACGGACCGGGGCTTTCCGCTTTGACCAGATGGGCGCTGCGGCCTGTGAGCTTCGGGAGAAGGGCCAGCGTCAGCACCAGGACGCCCATGCCGCCGATCCAGTGAGTGGTGGCCCGCCAGAACATGACGCCGCGGGGGAATCCCTCAAACTCAGTGACCACCGAGGCGCCTGTGGTCGTAAACCCGGAAACAGCCTCAAAAAAAGCGTCTTCCAGATGGGGGAGGGTTCTGCTGAGCATGAAGGGAATCGCGCCGAACAGGCTCAGCATCATCCAGCCCAGGGCTGTGATAATGAATCCTTCCTTGAGTCGCAGATGGGCTCCCGGCTCCGGCTTAATCAGAAACAGCATGACGCTGCCAAGTGCCGCGGCCGCCAGACAGCTGATGACCATGGCCGGGGTGTCCCCGTCCCTGTGAAACAGGGAGATGATCAGCGCCGGCAGCATCGCGATGGCTTCGATGCACAGAATGGCGCCCAGCACGCGGATAATCAGTTTCCTGTTCATCGATAGATTACCTCGTTCAGATCGCTGATGCCGGACACGCAGGAGATGATCACCACATGATCACCCGCTTCGATATGGTCGTTTCCGAAGGGGACGATGACCCTGTTCTGCCGGACGATGACCGCGACCAGCGTGCCCTTTCGAACCGCCAGATCCTTCAGCGGAATCCCGATATAGGCGTCGCCCTTCACCGCGATGAATTCCATGGCTTCGGCCTTGCCTTCGACCAGCCGGTACAACCGCTCAATTTTGGTCCCGTTGCTGTTGTCGCGGGCCCGGACATAGCGAAGAATGGTGGAACTGGTGATGAACTGCGGGCTGATGACCGAGTCAAGCCCCAGGCTGCTCAGAACGTCCAGATGGGATATCCGGCTGTTTTTCACAATCACTTTCGGCACACCGACCCGGGCCGCGTGCATGCCGGAAATCAGGTTCTCCTCGTCCCGGTTGCTCAGGCTGATGAAGGCGTCCATCTGGGAAAGGCCCTGCTCTTCAATCAGATCTTCGTCGGTGCCGTCTCCGAGGATCACGTCCACCTTGGGAAGCAGCTCGCTCAGCGTCCGGGCCTTTTCAGGCTTCATTTCAAACAGCGTTACATGGATCCCCATGGGCACGATGATCTTCGCCAGATAATAGGAAATGCGTCCGCCGCCCAGGATCATCACGCTGCGGATTTTTTGCCTGTTTCTTCCCAGAAAGCGGAAGTATTCCGTGATTTTCAGCATATCCCCGGAAACAAATACCCGATCTCCGGGACGGAAGATGAAATCGCCCGTGGGAATCAGCACCTGATTGTTCCGTTCCGCCATCGCGTAAAGCACCTTCGGGATATCCGCGATTTCGCTGTTGATCTTCCGAACCGGCACGCCCACGAAGGGATCCTTTTCCGTCGCGCGGAATTCCACCATTTCTACCTGACCCTTGGCGAAGGATTCGATGCTTCCGGCAAAGGGATAGCGCAGCAGGCGGCTGATTTCCAGGGCGGTCGCCCGCTCCGGATTGATGGCCACGTCGATGCCCAGTTCGTTCTGAAGAAGCATCTGGCTTTCGTTGAATTCGGGATCCCGAATCCGGCAGATCGTATAAGAAGCACCCAGCCGCTTGGAGATCAGGCAGGCCAGCATGTTCGTTTCGTCGTTTTCCGTGGAGGCGATGACGATGTCCGCTTTTTCCACTCCGGCCTCCAGGAGAATTTTCGCATTGGCGCCGTTTCCCTTCAAGCAAAGCGCGTCAAGGGCCCCCGAGCAGCGGGCGAGCACTTCCTCGTCTTTGTCGATGACTGTCACATCATGCTCTTCGTCAATCAAATGCTCCGCCAGGGCGTATCCGACTTTCCCGGCGCCAATCACGATGATGCGCATGAAATCCCTCCATCACAAGAATCTGCTCATTATACCACGAAATCAGTGATTGATAAAGAGGCATATTTTGTTCGCGATCCGCGCAGCGGGAGCGAGTACAAAATAGCCAACCGAAGGAGAGAAATTGATCGTGGGGAACCGTCCCCATCCCCCATCGTATACGGTTTTTTATTAGATCAGCCAGGATTTTATCGAACAAATGATGAGCGGAACAAAAAAGGGTCGTCCCCTCTGTTACACATCGTCTACCAGACCAGAACGCGGTCGGCCGGGGAGAGGTACATCCCGTCGCCCTCCGTGATGCCATACGCTTCGTGGAACTGCGGGAACTGCTGCACGACCGAGTTGGTGCGAATCTCGCTCAACGGATGGGGATCCTGAAGGAGCTGGTAGTATTCTATTTCCCATGAACAGATGCCGCGCCAGCATCTGGCGAAGGATTCAAAGAATGTCCGATAATCAACAGTTCCTTTTTTCTGCTCCAGCAGGCTGAGCATACATTTGACGCCGCCCATATCCGCGATGGCTTCGCCCTGGACACTCTGACCGGATACGTGCACTCCGTCGAAAGCGATGATGCCGTCATAATATTCGATCAGCTTCTGCGACCGGGCGGAAAACGCCGCGCTGTCTTCCTCTGTCCACCAGTTGCTCAGCCGGCCCCCGGCGTCATACTGCGCGCCGTTTGCGTCAAAAGCGTGAGAGATTTCATGCGCGATGATAATCCCTATGGCGCCGTAAAGCTCCTCCTCGCTCATGTCTTCCCGATAAAACACATCGCCCAGAATGCCGCGCATGATGAAGAAAGTGTTCGTGGAAGGCATGTATACGGCGTTGGCTTCAAGCACATTGTTTGCCCAGAAGCCCACCCCGGTACAGTACCAAAGATCGGGATCCACAGGCTGATCCGCCAGAGAGGCGTTCAGGGCTGTGTGATACCGATTGACGGCCTGAATGCAGTCGAAATAGCCGAGACCGTCGAGGGTCAGGCCGCTATAATCAGGCCGTTTTTCGGGACAGACCGCGATGATCTTCAGGGCATCCAGTTTTTCGATGGCCTTCGCGCGGGTTTCTTCGGTGAGCCATTCCTCTTCGCTGAGCATCCGCCTGTAATACGCCACAGCTTCCTCACAGAGCCGGGTGATATCCGATTTCATTTTCGTCGGGTCGAATTTCTCAAAGAAAGCATTGTTCATCTGCACCGGAAGCATCATGCATACCGCTTCGCGGGCCTTCTCTTCATCCGACTGGGATCCTTCCACGCCGTATATCCTGTTGTACAGCAGCGTATAAAACCCGTCGGCTTCCTGATCCAGGTCGTCCATATGATAGCCGACCGTCCGGATGATCAGACAGTTCTTCAGGTCTTCCAGCCTGTCTTCCCGGTAGATTTCGTCAAACTTCCGAAGATATGCCGGCTGCTCCACCAGAAAGCGCTGCGCACCCGCAAATCCCCGCGCATCCATGATTTCAAGCCAGGGGAACGCGCTGCAGAGCTTCTTTGCCTCATCCCGGCTCAATTCGGTGTTGATGCGCTGCGCGTAATCCGGCGACATTTCTTCCGCAGAGGTCATGATACTGTCCGCCAGCTCTGTCTCCAGCGCAAAAAACCGCGTCATCATCTCGGAAGCCTCTTCCCGGCTATATCCCAGTTTTTCCAGCATTTTTCCGATAGACTCCCGGAACGCAGCCTCATAACGATTGCCCTGTTCCGTGCGCTCCCGATACTCCGCGGAATCGACCAGCAGGAGCGACATGGGCCTGATCGATGTAATCCATGTATCCGGATCGTTCAGTCCCGGTATAATATCAAATGTAAACAGATCTCTTCCCGCGTAGTCCGGGTCGGCCATCAGTTGCGTCAGCTCATCGAGGGTGGAGACCGCGGCAATCCCGCTGATGATTTCCTGCAGCGGGGCAACGCCCAGCGCGTTGCGGGCGTCCCAGTCCAGGTATGCGCTGTACAGATGCTGAGCCATGGCGGCATCCCTGCTTTGCAGCGTGGGATCCGTCAGCACATCGAGGCACATCTTCGAGATGTCCTTCGCCATCCATGTGAAACCGTCTGCGGAGAAATCACCCGGGGCAATCTCCGCGGACCTCAGCCAGTCGTAATTGACCCAGAGATAGAAATCATCCTTCGGGGAAGCCGGCTTTTCCTCCGCAAGGGCTATGTTCTCCCGCAGGGAATAATCGACCCAGGGACTGCCGTCATTCAGCACGGGAAGCCATCCGGCTTCCTGCACGGTCTCTTCGGCCTCCGAGCCGGCCGTCTCCGCGAGGGCGCCTGCCGGGCCGGAAAAGAGCATCGCGATGCTCATGAGCAACAGGAGAATATGCTTCATCAGATTTGTCAAAAGAGGGACTTTTTTCATGGCGATTTCCTTTCTGATTATTTCTGTGAATAACCTTCGCCCAGCACATCCGTCAGATGTTTCAGATCTTCCTCGTCCGGTTCATATCCGGCTTCGAGGGATTTCCGATACCATTCCGCGGCTTTTTCGAGGTCTTTCTCTACGCCGTATCCCTGATAATAACAGTCTCCGATGGCAAAGATCGCCGGCGGATAATCCTGATCTGCCGCCAGGGTGTAATATTCCAGGGCTTTGGCGAAATCCTGTTCACCCGCTGTTCCGTTTTCGTAATTGAGGCCTGCGTTATACTGTGACGCGGCATCGCCCCGTTCGGCCGCCAGCAGGAAATATTTCATCGCTTCCGCATAATCCGGTTCGGCGCCGACTCCCATCTGGTAGCAATAGCCCACCATGGCCAGGGCAGACACATCGTTCTGATCTGCAGCCATCCGGAAATATTTCAGCCCTTCTGCTTCATTCTTCTCCACGCCCTGACCGTTCAGATAACACAGGCCGAGGATATACTGCGCCTGAATGTTCCCCAGGTCAGCCGCCTGCTGATAATATCCGAAAGCCCTGACATCATCCTGCTCCACGCCGTCGCCGTTTCTGAACATGTATCCCAGGTAGAGAAGCCCTGTTGGCTCGCCATGGTCCGCTGCCTGCTGAAAGTATTCCATCCCCTTTTCAAAGTCCTCTTCCACGCCCGCGCCGGAGCAATACATAGTCCCGATATTCAGCATGGATTTCGCATCGCCCTGACCGGCAGCCAGCAGATAGTATTCCATTGCCTTTGCGTCGTCTTTGTCCACACCCAGGCCGTTCTGATAGAGATATCCGAGGCCTCTCCATCCTTCGATATTGCCGAAATCCGCTGCCAGGCGGAATTCTTCCATCGCCTTTCCGTAGTTTCCTGCGTATAAGGCATCCAGACCCGACTGACGAAGGGAGGCGGCCAGCTCCGCCAAAGACGTCAGGAACTCAGGCTCGTCAACCCCCAGCTCCTGTGCCTTTTTGTAGTTTTCCGCAGCCTTCACGAGATCCTGTTCAACCCCTTTGCCGAAACGATACAGATCTCCGATGCCGGCATAGGCATAGGGCTCACCCATTTCAACGGCTTTCTGATAGTATTCCATCGCTTTGGCGAAATCCTGCTCCACACCATGGCCTTCTTCGTACATATAGCCCAGGTTGTTCAGCGCCGTCGCATCGCCCAGTTCAGCGGCTTTCAGATAGTATTCCAACGCTTTGGCATAGTCCTGTTCCACGCCTTCGGCATAATGATACATGACGCCCAGATTAAACAGCGCCGTTGCATCGCCCAGCTCCGCCGCCTTCAGATAGTACTCCAGCGCCTTGCCGGAATCCTGAGCAACACCCAGACCGTTCTGATACAGATATCCGATGGCGGTCCAGGCCTCTGCCGGATTTCCGGCGTCCGCGGCCGAGAGAAGAAGCTCCATCGCCTTCCCGAAATCATTCGCTTCGAGCGCTTCGATTCCGGCATTATAAAGCTCCTCCGCGCTCTTCTCCGCTGCCGTGTTTTCCGCTGCCGGGGGATCCGCCTGAGCAGCTTCGGCAAACGCCGCGCCAAAGGCCGCAACACACAGGCAAAGTATCATTACAAACAAGATGGTTTTCTTCATCGTCTTTTCCTCCTCAACATTCAGTCGTGTTTCTGAAACAGTCGCAGGTTCCGCCGGCACAGGATGATTATCCGGTGCAGGGTTTTCCCGATCCATTTCGTCAGCTTACCCCTGTGATCAGTTTTTCATCCGGACCGCAGGGGAAACCGACAGGTATGTTTTGCAGCTTGCATCCGTATGAAATTTTAGCATAAATCAGGGCCCTCCGCAATAGATGACCGCGTTTTCCACGTTCATAATTCCATGGCTTTTGAGCCCCGCAGGCTTTTTTTGTTTTGAGGAATATGGTATGATCTGTGGGGGATGGCCGGGGGAGATCGTCACTCCCGGCTTTGAAGTGAAAGATTTTTCAAAAACGAGGTGACAGGGAATGATCCGTGAAGCAAATGTGAATGATGCCGGCAGGATCGCAGAGATCGAAGTCTTCAGCAGCCGATATGCGTACAGAAACATCGTTTCTGACGAATGTTTGTTCAGGGATCTGTCTGTCGAGAATCGCATGCAGGTGATCCGGCGCTGGATCGATGAAAAGCGCTTCGGCGTATATGTTTACGAAGATGATGAGACCGGGATCATCAAAGGGATGATGGGGATCGGCCTGACTGATGACGAAGATAAAAAGAATGCCTTCGAGCTTCATTTCATCTATATTGATCCTGACTTTGTGAGACGGGGAGTCGGTTCTGAAATGCTGCAGTTCTTTGAGCAGAAGGGAAAAGAGCAGGGCTGCCTGGAATTTGTCATCTGGGTTCTGGATGAAAACAGAATGGGAATTCGTTTTTATGAAAAGCATCAGTATCTTCACGACGGAAAAGAAAAGATCTTCAGGCGATGGAACAAGCGGGAGATCCGATACGTAAAAAACCCGGCAGCGCTTCATGATTGAAGCCTGACCGGGAATAAGGCCGTCGAACTTATTCATTCCAGAATAGTTCATCCAATGTTCGATCCAATGCTTTACAGATGGCAATACAGAGATTGATGGTGGGGTTATAATCACCCTTCTCAATGGCATTGATTGTTTGTCGGGAAACATTGCACAGCTGAGCAAGCTGTTCCTGAGACAGATCTTTTGCCGCACGGGCCGCTTTAAGCTTCAGGTTCTTCATTCTTGAGCCTCTTTTCTGTTTCGGAATGTTTTCACGGCAAGGGTAATCAGAATGGCCAGAAAGCAGATAGCCATCACAGCCGGAGCACCGCTTCCGAACGTCAGTTTTCCGTTTTCCAGAATTTCCCCATCCATCAAAGAACGGACAAAGATGAATCCTTCAAGCAACACAAAGAAACCGAAAAGCATGAAATAGCGATCTGCTTTTCCGCGGATCGCCAGGAAAGCATCATTCAGGATACAATAAATGACAAAGACGGTCACGCTGATGATCATCGCCGTGTAGATGGCGAAGCCGGGCGTAACGACCGTGAGGCCGTTCACTTCCCAAAGCAGAATCAGGGCAAGCATCAGGCCCAGCGCGGTATAAAACCCGATCTGATACCCCCTGGCCCGAATTTTCAGCTGCATTTCGTCATATTCACATTCTTTTTTCCAGGTTTTCCGAGACAGAAACCATGCGGCAATCATCACACCGACCATGATCCCGATGACAAGAAAAGTTCCAGTGTTCATTCTCGTTTCCTCCTCAGGCAAGGCCTGTCCGTTTTTTTCTTCTCCGGAGGACCGGCGGCCGATCCGATTCTCCCGAGCACGAGGAAAGTGTACAACATAAAATTCAGAATGTCAAGTATAATTAACAAAAAGAATGAAAAAACATTCACGCTTTATTTTTCACAACAAAAAAACCCAACAGGCTTAATCCAGTATTCGCGAGGCAGACCTCGCAACCTTGGACATCCCTGATGGGTATCCTCGAGCAAGGCTCCGACCAATTCGGGGCGCTGGAGGACATTAATATATGATCAGAACTGCCTGAACAATTCAATCATATGG
>CADBLV010000297.1 GCA_902795555.1 uncultured Eubacteriales bacterium
AATCATCATCCGTGGAGCTCTTCCTGGTAGATAGATCACCCTCCCGCCACACCGGAGGTAGATCAGAGCAATAAGGTTATCGATGTTGCGGAATCCATAAGCCATCCATAATAATCGGATTAATGGTTTTCATGGAACCGCCTCCTGCGGTTGACTTTCGTTTGGAATCGTATCACTTCTCCTTTTAAAAGTCAACCTCTGTAGACGATGGGGCCGGTTCTTTTCGTCTCTCCTCGATCCGTATAACCGTACCCGGTAACGACCAATGAACAAAACTCGTTATTGAAAGGGCACAAACCCTGTGATAGAATAACCCCGGAGACATAATGAGTAAGAACGGAAGAAAAGGATGATAAAGGAGGATCAGACGATGGAAGTATTACAGGCCATCTCAAGCCGCAGATCACACAGAGAATATTCCCCAAAGCAGATCCCGGAAGAAACCTTAGATATGATTTTAACTGCAGCCCTGGAATCACCCAGTGCAAGGAACCGTCAGCCCTGGCATTTTTCCGTATGCCAGGATTCAGCACTGATCCAGGAAGTCCACGATGAAGCGGCCGGCGTAATGGGCAAAGGCGGCAGTCCTCGTTTTGCGGACCCCAATTTCCAGATTTTCTATCATGCCCCGACGGTTATTTTCATCTTCGGAGAGGCGGAGAATCCGTGGGCTCCCGTGGACTGCGGGATCGCTGTAGAAAACATTTCCCTGGCTGCGGAAAGCCTTGGCATCGGTAGCGTGATTCTCGGTCTGCCCAAGCCCGCATTTTTCGGGGAGAAGGCAGCGGAATTGAAACAGAAGCTCAGTTGCCCGGAGGGGTACGATTTTGTGATCGCTATTTCGCTTGGCTACGCTACAGACACTAAGGACGCGCATGAAAAGGATCCTGAAAAGATCAGCAGAATCTGAATGAACAGCGGGGAACGCTTTGCAGCAATGCTGATTTGCATAACACAGTCCTAAAGGGACTGCAGAGCATTTTGAAACAAGAAACGAAAGGAGTCGAAGAAAGTGAATCAGATCATCATCCATGTGGATATGGATGCTTTCTTCGCTTCTGTTGAAATCAGGGACAATCCAGCCTTGCGAGGTAAGCCGTTAATGATAGGTTCACTTCCGCAGGAACGCGGGGTTGTTGCTACCTGCAGCTACGAAGCCCGAAAATATGGTGTTCACTCAGCGATGAACATCAAAGAGGCTTACCGTCTTTGCCCTCACGGTGTTTACATGCATGGAAACTATGAGAAATATCGGGCGGTATCAAATCAGCTCCATGAGATATGGAACGAATATGCAACTGCGTCAGAATATATCGCCCTGGATGAGGCTTATCTGGATGTGACAGAGAGCGCCGGTTCCTGGGAGCATGCATGTGAGTTTGCAAAACTGATCAAGCAAAGGACGCTGGAGGAGCAGGGGCTTACCTGCTCGGTAGGTATCGCATACTCGAAAACAGCAGCAAAGACCGCCAGCGAAGAGAAGAAACCCAATGGATACTTTGAAATCCCGACACCTCAGGCTTTTGTTAATCTGATCATCAATCGCGATGTCCGGGAACTCTATACGGTCGGCGCGAAAACTGCGGAGAAGCTGTATCGGATGGGAATCCATACGGTTCGGGACATTCAGTTGCATCAGGATGAAATCGTCCGCATGTTTGGAAAACAAGGTCATTGGATGACCCAGTTAGCCTCTGGTATTGATGACCGAAAAGTAAGCCCTTACAGGCCGGAGGATGCGAAGTCTATCAGCCGGGAGATTACGTTTCAGAAAGATGTAGATGATTTCGGACTGCTTTCAGATGTGCTTCTGCTTCTGTCCATCAGTGTAGAGCGCCGGGCAGAACGTGTCAACCTGTATGGCGAAGGTGTCACATTGAAGCTTACCTATCAAGATATGAAAAGCATTACTCGCTCCAGATTGATTCCGTCTACCCGTTCCGCTGTGACGATCTATGAGGAAGCGATACGGTTACTGAGTCAGGTACCTCAGCGGCCTGTCCGACTCGTTGGTGTTGGTGTTTATCACCTGACAGGAGAATACGGACGACAGCTTCGGATAGATGACCTGATGCCGGAATTCCAGGAGCAGAAACAGGAGAAACTGATACGGGAACTGAAATTTCTCGGAGAGCGATATGGTTTGGATTTTATCGGAAAACTGGATAAGGTTTTCCATGGCGAAACGCTCTATAAAACGATCGAATATATGAGAAGACATCGCTGACGAAAAAACCGGAAAAGAACCATAACGGATATTGCAGACGATGGGGACGGTTCTTTCGTCTCCCTTGATCCGTCTCTCGTATCGTATATCCTGAACTGCCCCCCTGCGATCTTGCGGGGGTTTTCTCTTTTCTTGTTATTCTAAGATTTCGATGCAAAAACGCAGGTTACAACTGTTCATTTTCGCAGATCTGTGCTATGCTTGAAACGCTCGAAATCAGATGAAGGGAGAAAAATGCAATGGATGCTTTGGAAGCTCTGATCACCAGAAGAAGCACCAGAAACTACAAGCCTGATTCGGTGGAACAGGAAAAACTTGATCAAATTCTGGAAGCCGGCAGACAGGCCCCAAGCGGCGGAAACAATCAAACCAGCCACTTCTTTGTGATCCGCAACCGGGAAGTGTTGAACCGGCTGATCGAAATGACAGAAAAGGCTTTTGCCGGCATGGAAATCACCGAAAACATTTATGCGAGCATGAAGCACGCGATTGCCGCCTCAAAGAAAGGCGGATATGTATTCTGTTACAATGCGCCGGTTCTGATCGTTGTTGCGAACCGAAAAGAATACGGAAACAACATCGCGGACTGTGCCTGCGCGATTGAAAACATGATGGTTGCCGCCAATGCGCTGGATCTGGGTAGCTGCTGGATCAATCAGCTGAGATGGCTGAATGAGGAATCAGAGATCGTTGAGTATCCGTGGCTTTGGGATGAAGGATGATGAACGGGTTTACGGAGCGGTGATCATCGGATATCCGGCTACAGATTCCGGTTTGCCGAATCGGAACCTGATGTCTCTCAGGGGCAACGAAATCACCTGGATTGACTGAAAAGGAGAAACACAACAATGGCTGGCAGCATTCGGATCGCGGATACAACCCGGGAAGAACGGGAACAGATTGTAGCAGAATCCATCGGAAACATCTCCGGTCTCTGTGATGGCTGCAGTCCCGGAATCATTGAGATGTATCAGG
>CADBLV010000298.1 GCA_902795555.1 uncultured Eubacteriales bacterium
CCGGTTCATGGAGGGGCGTCACGGAACCGACCATCTGGGCATGTTTACGCTGATTGCGGGGCTGATTCTGTCGCTTGTCGCGTCCTTTGCCGGAATCCCGGTGCTGAGCTTTCTGGGACTTGCGCTCTACATTATCACCATCTTCCGGATGTTAAGCCGAAACCATGAGGCCCGAATGAAAGAGAATCAGAAATATCTTTCGCTCACCGGGGATATCCCGACGAAATGCCGACAGGCCATAAAGCGCCTGAAGTATCGGAAGGACTATAAGTATTTCAAGTGTCCGAATTGCAGGGTACTTCTGCGGCTCAAACGGGGTTGCGGGGAAAAGGAAATCACCTGTGTTCGCTGCGGACATAAGTTCAGTCAGAAAGCGTAATCCCGCGCAAAAAAGAGCCTCGGAGCAATGCTTCGGGGCCCTTTTGTGTTTTGTTTTTTCCGCGTTGTTTACGCTTTCAGAATTTTCTTTTCGAACTCGTTCACAGGCAACGGGCGGGAGAAATAGTATCCCTGAACTACGTCGCATCCCGCGTCTTTCAGAAGCCGAAGCTGGTTTTTGGTTTCGACACCCTCCGCGACCACAGGCACCTTCAGATATCGGGCGATATCAATAATCAGCTCCACCAGGCGGAAATCTCTTTCATTCCGCTCGATATTCTGAATGAAGGCGATATCCATCTTCAGCACGTCGATCGGCATGGAAGAAAGCATGTTCAAAGAGGAAAAGCCGGATCCGAAATCATCCATCTCGATTTCATATCCCTTTTCACGCAGCTGATTGATGACACGAATCAGTTGATCCGCGTTTTCCGTATACGCGGATTCCGTGATCTCCAGCTGAAGTTCGCTGCTTTTCAATCCATTCCGCCGAATCAGCTCGTCAAGCACGGTCATCAGGTTCGAATCAAAAACATCCACCCGGGAGAGGTTGACGGAAACCGGCAGGGCGATTCCCAGCCGATCCCGCCAGGACGCGATCTGCGCGGCCGCCTTCGTCCAGACATACTGATCCAGGGCGCTGATCTGTCCGCTGCGTTCAAAAATCGGAATGAAATCCGCGGGAGAAATCAGGCCGTATTCCGGGTGATTCCAGCGTACCAGGGCCTCAGCACTGTCCAGCTTCGGCGGATCGCACTGAATATTGTATTTCGGCTGATAATACACTTCCAGGTCGCCTCTCTCCAGCGCACCGGTGAGATCGTTCTGGAGACGCTGGTTGAAACTGTCCCGTTTCCGCAGCTCCTCATCGTAAACCATCAGATGTGTCTTGTAATGGCCGCGGATGATCCGGCAGGCAGACCAGGCCATGTCAAACATCTGCTGGGGAGTCAGATCTTCCTGCCAGGGTTTGACGCCCATGCGCAAACGAATATCCGCTTTTTGTGACAGCGCTTTCATCCGTGTCTGGAATCGGCGCAGCAGCCCGGGATAATTCTCCTGATGCGCGCAGTAAATATCGAAGTGATCGCCGTCGGTCCTTGCGGCGATGCCTTCCGTTTCCGCAAGGAAGGCGCGGATTTCATCGCCGAGCGTCCGCAGCACCTCATCCCCGAAGGCGCGCCCGTTCAGTGTGTTCAGAGAATGGAACCGCTCGATATTCATCACGATCGCGTCCATGGGTTTCAGGGGGTTATCACGATACAGGCGGTTTGCGTACACATTGAAGTAGTTTCGATTATACAGCTGTGTCAGCGGATCGCGCTCCGTCTCTGAAATGATGGCGCTCCCCTCCCGGGCCCTGGCCGCGGATTTCATGTTCCACAGGATCAGCAGCAGAATGGCGATCGCCACCGTGGCCACCGCAACAACAAAGTAAATGAGATTATCCCGAAGGAAATCCACAAAGGTCACTTTTTCATCGAGAAACGAATTCTGGGTCAGCGAGGCATTCAGCGTAGAATTCGGAATGAGCCGGTTGATCTTGTTCAGAATGGAGTACAGGCAGTCATCCTTTTGATTCATCGCAAAGGACAGCCCCATGTTTTCACCGGTGGCCAGGGTGGACAGTTTATTCGCTGCGCACAGTTCGCTGACCCGGTTGATCCGGTAATTGCTGACCAGGGTGCAGTCCGCCTCCCCGTTCCCCACAGCTCGAAAACAGTCCTCCTTCGTGTCATAATACCGAAGGCGCCAGGAAGGGAAATTGTCTTTGAGGAAGGTTTCGTGATTGGGATGGCCGTTCAGCACCGCAACGGTCATCTCCTGGTCGGAGGAAATGCCGACCCGGTCGGCCGTTCGAACCGCCGCGAACATCTCCGTCACAACCAGAGGATCCGTGATAATGATGCCAAGCTGTTCTCCGTCGTACGCGCTGAAATTGATCGGGAAAATACAGTCGATTTCTCCTTTTTTCAGAGCATTGAGCGCTTCCTGGGTTGTCGTAAAAGGATAGGTCTCGAAATTCAGTTTCGCGTTTTTTTTTTTTTTTTCGGCAAAGGAAAGATAATCCGCCAGGGCGCCGATGAGCAACCCGCTTTTTTCGTCTCTGTCACAGTAAGGCTTAAAAGCGTCCCGATATCCGATGCGAATGACCCCGTGACCGGCCAGCCACTCCTTCTCATCCGCGGTCAGAAAGCTGTTGACCGCGCCGGATTTATGATATCTCTCCGTCATCTGCTGGTTGAAGTCCCGGTTATCCTGAAAAATCCGGTTCATCGCAACGTCCAGCTCACGTTTGATATCGGGGCGGTTTTTGTTAATGCCGAAATAGCTGTTCGCAGAGCCCACCTTACATACGGGAACGATCTCTCCGGAGTTTCCGTACGTATCCAGGGTCACCAGGGCATCAATGTCCCCCGCCAGCAGCATTTCAATCAGTTCCGGCGTCTTTCCGGTCAGTTCCGTAATCTCCGGCGTAACATTGTGGGATTTTGCCCAGTCCGCGAAAAGAAGCTCCTGAATGCTGTTTTTGTTGACGCCGACCTTTTTTCCGTTGAAGGAGTCGAAGTCATCCGGCGTGATTTCCGTGTTGGACGGAGCGATGAAAACATGGTAATCCTCGCCGCCCATCGCCTCGGACGAATACAGGATTTTCTCTGCCCTGGCCTCGGTGTAGGAAACATCGCTGAGGAGATCAATCTCTCCCTGAACCAGCTTTTCGAACAGCTCAGACCAGCTGCCCTCCACATATTCATAATGCCAGCCTGTATAGGTGGCAATCCGCTGCTGATATTCATATCCGTATCCGGATCGACGGCCGAAGGAGTCCGTTCGATGAAAAGCGGACTCATACCAGCCCACGCGCACCGTCTTCGGCTCGTCCTGTACCCGGGTTTCCGTGGCCCCGGCGGTAAAAAGCAGGGCAAGCATCAGGGATAAGAAGATCAGAAAAGCTCTCTTCCTGAACATTTGATTTCAGCTC
Organism: uncultured Eubacteriales bacterium; assembly: GCA_902795555.1. The sequence goes on from CADBLV010000298.1 coordinate 3,362, forward strand.
CGTTTCAGCCCAAAGCCGTTTTTCAATAGTATTATATTCCAAAACCTGAATTATTTCAAGATCATGTTCCGCTTTTCGGGGTGGTTTTCCACGTTCCCTGCCCTTTTTCGGAACATGCCTTGCGCATCCGGACAATTTATGATTAAATAGACATAAACCTGAATCACACAGGAAAGGGGATTTCGATTCCATGAGCAGGGTCATCTGGATCGTACTGGACAGCGTCGGCATGGGCGAAGCGCCCGACGCGTC
>CADBLV010000299.1 GCA_902795555.1 uncultured Eubacteriales bacterium
GCCCTGGACCGGCTGGTGGGATACAAGATCAGCCCGCTGCTCTGGGCCAAGGTGAAAAAAGGCCTGTCCGCCGGACGGGTTCAGAGCGTGGCGACCCGGATGGTCGTGGATCGGGAGGAGGAGATCAACGCTTTTATTCCCGAGGAATACTGGGAGATTTCAGCCCGGTGCCAGACCGGCGGAAAGGGAAAGGGGATTTCGTTTGCCGCGCGGCTGAACACCCTAGACGGGGAGAAGACGGAGATTCACAACAGGGAAGAAGCTGATAAGGCTTTGAATCTGATCCGGAGCGGGGCGTTTACGATTTCCGAGGTTCGGGAAAAGGAGAAGAAGCGCATGCCGTCTCCGCCCTTTACCACATCCAGTCTGCAGCAGGAAGCCGGCCGGAAACTGAGCTTCACCACAGCCCGCACGATGCAGGTCGTGCAGCAGCTGTATGAAGGCGTGGATCTGGCCGGGGAGGGCGCGACAGGACTGGTGACCTATATCCGGACGGACAGCGTTCGGATCAACGATGAGGCCATGGCTTCCCTGCGGGCGTTTATTCCGAAGCAGTTCGGGGATGCTTTCCTTTCGGAAACCGTGAATGAATACAAGGGTCGGAAGAACGCTCAGGATGCCCATGAGGCGATCCGGCCCACAGACGTGGCCCGGACTCCGGAATCCGTCAGGGGTTCCCTTTCCCGGGATCAGTATCTGCTGTACCGACTGATCTACAATCGTTTTGTGGCCAGCCAGATGGCGCCCGCAACGTATAAAACCATGACGGCCGTGATCTCCTCCGACCGGGTCGGCCTGCGGTTTTACGGCGAACAGAAAACCTTCCCGGGCTTCACCGCCCTGTATGAGGAAAGCCAGGACGAGGCGGCGGAATCCAATGAGATGACCCTGCCGGAGCTGAAGGAAAACACGAAGGTCCGGATTGAGGACGTGTCCGGCGAGCAGCGGTTTACCCAGCCTCCCAGCCGATATACGGAGGCCAGCCTGGTGCGCACCCTGGAGGAAAACGGCATCGGCCGGCCGTCTACCTATGCGCCGACCATTTCCACGATCATTTCCCGGGGATATGTGGCCCGGGAAAAGAAGCGGCTGTATCCCACAGAGCTGGGGATCATGGTGACCCGGATGATGGAGGATTACTTCAGCGAAATCGTGGACACGGAATTCACGGCCACGATGGAATCCCGCCTGGACGAGGTGGAGGACGGGACACTGGACTGGAAGCAGGTGCTTCGGGATTTCTATCCGGAGTTTGAAAAATCCCTGGCCGTAGCGGAGAAAGAGATTGAGAAGGTCGAGGTGCAGGAGAAAGTCAGCGATGTGGCCTGCGACCAGTGCGGAGCCATGATGGTTTACAAAATGGGCCGCTTCGGACCCTTCCTGGCCTGCCCTAATTTTCCCGCCTGCCGGAACACCAAACCGATTCTGATTTATATCGACGCGCCGTGTCCGGTGTGCGGAAAGCGACTGCTGGAAAAGACCAGCAAGCGCGGCCGCCGGTTCTACGGATGCGAGGGATATCCGGAATGCGATTTCACATCCTGGGATAAACCGGTTGTCGAAAAATGCCCGAAATGTGGCTCCTATATGGTTGAAAAGCGGAATAACCGCGGCGAGATCCTGCATCTGTGCGCCAACGAGAGTTGCCGATACCGGTCCGATCCGATTCCGGCCGCAGACGAGGCGGAAGACGAGGGAAGCGAGCGCCATGTGTAAGATTTCCGCAACGGTGATCGGCGCGGGACTGGCGGGCTGTGAAGCCGCCTGGCAGCTCGCGCAGCGGGGCATCTCCGTTACTCTGATCGAGATGAAACCGGGCAGGAAATCTCCTGCCCATCACGGGGACGGGATGGCGGAGCTGGTGTGTTCCAACAGCTTCCGGGGAGACCGGCTGGTGAATGCCGTCGGACTGCTGAAAGCGGAAATGCGGCTGATGGATTCCCTGATCATGGCGTGCGCGGATCAGACCGCCGTGCCGGCGGGCGGCGCACTTGCCGTGGACCGGGAGGGTTTTTCCCGCCTGGTGACGGAGCGGATCTGCGGCCATCCCCTGATCATGGTCGAAGAAAAGGAAGCAGACGGGATTCCGGATGGCCCTGTGATTGTGGCCACGGGCCCCCTGACCTCAGAGCGCATGGCTCAGGCGATTGCTGCACTTCCGGGGCTGAAAACCCTGAATTTTTATGATGCCGCCGCTCCTATCGTCTATAAAGATTCCCTGAATATGGACCGGGTGTTTCGCCTGAGCCGGTATGATCGCGGCAGCGATTATCTGAACTGTCCCCTGACCGAAGAGGAATACCGGCGGTTTATTACGGCGCTGCTGGCGGCCGAAACCGCGGAGGTTCACGGCTTTGAGGAAACCCGGGTGTTTGAAGGATGCATGCCGATCGAAAGCATGGCCCGGCGGGGATATATGGTTCCCGCTTTCGGCCCCATGAAGCCCGTGGGACTGAAGGACCCGGAAACCGGGAGACCGCCCTTCGCCGTGCTGCAATTGAGGCAGGACGATGCCCATGACACGATGTATAACCTGGTCGGCTTTCAGACACGGCTGAAGTTTCCGGAACAGCGCCGGGTTTTCGGCCTGATTCCCGGGCTGGGAAACGCGGTATATGCCCGATACGGAACGATGCACCGGAACACCTTTCTGCACAGCCCCGGCTTTCTGAACGAACGATTTGAGATGCTGTCCAGACCCCAATGCTATTTCGCGGGGCAGATGACCGGCGTGGAAGGATATGTGGAGAGCGCGGGAAGCGGTCTCGTGGCCGGCATCTCCCTGGCCGAGGATCTGAAGGGCGAAAGAAGAACGGTCTTTCCGTCCCGCACGGCCCTGGGAGCGATGGGGAAGTATATCTCTACCCCCAATGAACGCTTCCAGCCCATGAACTGCGCCTTTGGGCTGATCGATCCGCTGCCGGTCGTTCCCGGACAGAAGCGGATCCGTGATAAGCAGGCCCGATATGAGGCAATCTCCGATAGAGCGCTGGAAACGATCCGGGAGATCAGGAATGCCGCGCGATAAAAAGATTGCTTCGAAAAATGAAAAACGGAGAAATAAAGAGAATCACAAAGAAATATCTCAAAAAAATCAGAAAACAGTCGATTTTTACCGATTCAATCACTTGCGCAGGCAGTTGAATTGCATTATAGTACAAAAGGTTTGTTAGCACTCTAAAGCAATGAGTGCTAACAAACCGAGAACGATTTGAAACAGGAGGAACTGAAAATGACCGTGAAGCCTTTGGGTGACCGCGTTGTGATCAAGAACTGCGAAGCGGAAGAAACCACCAAATCCGGAATTATCCTGACCAGCGCCGCGAAGGAAAAGCCGCAGATGGCCATGGTAATCGCCGTGGGACCCGGCGGAAATGTCGACGGGAAAGAAATCACCATGCATGTGAAGGCCGGGGAGAAAGTGATCTATTCCAAGTATGCCGGCACCGAAGTGAAGATTGACGGCGAGGAGCTGATCATCGTCCGCCAGAGCGATATCCTGGCTGTTGTGGAATAATCCATCAGAGGAAGAAAGACGGAGGAGTTGAAAACATATGGCAAAGCAGATTCAGTTTGGAGAAGAAGCCCGCCGCAGCCTGGAAAAGGGCATTAACGCGCTGGCGGATACCGTGAAAGTAACCCTGGGACCGAAGGGCCGGAACGTGGTGCTGGACAAGAAGTACGGCGCTCCGCTGATTACCAATGACGGTGTAACCATTGCGAAGGAGATCGAGCTGGAAGACCCCTTTGAGAACA
>CADBLV010000300.1 GCA_902795555.1 uncultured Eubacteriales bacterium
TCGCCTGGGCGCTCAGCTGAATATTCGTGTTCCGGTTTTCGTTTTTCGTGGTCTCCGTGGTATAGGCAGAGATGAGACCGAAGCGGTTCATCAGCTCGGTTTTAGTGACCTCAGCCAAGACCTTTTCCGGGGTCAGAAAGAGGGTGGTCCGGGTTTCTCCGGCATCCAGGAGCGCGGCTACCCGGTTAAACAGATCCTCGGCATCCAGCCTGGCTCCGGGCCGGTCCTCCGTGAAGGAGAAGGTTTTCGTGTTGAAATCAAAGCTTTGAACCGTGCTGTTGACCGGATCCCGGTTGACATAATTCGCGATGCCGTCGGCCATCCCGCGGAGGGCTTCGTGATCCCAGTCCACTTTCGTGGTGTAGGAAACGGGGGCAGCGCGCATCGAAGAGGCCTGTTCCACCCGGTTCTGGAAGGGGGTCAGTCCCCAGGAGCGTAAATCGCCCGTCTGGCTGCGCCCCAGAGCCCAGGCTTTGTTCACCAGCTCTTCCGTATTTCGGGAAACCGGAACCCTTTCGGGAGTGACATGCCAGGATTCGTTGCCCACGGTAATCGTAATGTCGAATGCGCGGTTCACGCTTTCGTGAACGGCGTTGACCGCGTCCATGGCCTGCTGACGGGTCATGCCGCCCACGTGTACATTGTCAATATAGACGCCGGGATAGATCGTGTCGGTTTCGATTTCCCGGCGGCACAGATCGAAGTTTTCCGCCTTCGCCGCGTCCAGAGAGATCAGGTTTCCGTTGGCAAAGGCCAGATTGGGCAGGAAGCGGTAGCGCAGCCCGGTGAGCTGGGGAAGCATCAGAAGTCCCAGGGCCGTCAGCACCAGTCCCGCCAGCACGGCCGCAACCGCCCAGGCGCCGCGATGGGGATCCCTCCGTCGGTAGCGCGGCCGACGGGACAGCGGCTCTTCCTCCTCCCGCTCCAGGCGCTCAAAGCGCTCCAGATCGTCAAAAACCGTGGCGGGGGCTCCCAGGCCGTCGTCCTCGTTGCGGCTGAAATAGCGCCTCCTCTGGCGGATTTCTTCCTGTTTGCGATCCCAGGCTTCCCGTTCCCGGAGACCCCGGTCTCTTCCCAGAGGGGATTTCCCCGGAAGGGAGGAGGAAGTCGCTTCGGAAGACGAAGAACGCGAAGAAGACGAAGAGTCCGGAGAAGGCGAAGAGGTCGAAGAAGACGAAGAAGCCGGGGAGGATCCGGAAGGCCGGGACGGTCTGGGAGATCGGCGGAGCCGCGGAGAATCATCGTCGTGGGTAATCTCCAGGTCCCGGATGATTTCTCCTTCCCCTTCATACAGATCATAATTTTTCAGCTTTGCCATGCTTTGCTCCCTTTTTGTGGTTTGCTCCCCTCTCCGCGGCGCGTCCTTTCCTGCCCGTTATTTTCGGTGGTTGCGGACGGGACCGCGGAGAAGATCGCCTTTTTCACAGTTTCCCAGGGCCATGCGGAGCGTTTCTCCGGCGATGCCCAGGGTTTCCAGGGTTTCCCCGGTTTTTTCCCGCAGGAACGGGGTCGCATTCACCTTCCGGATTCCCTGTGAGGTCATCAGCTCCAGCGTCTCCCCGGCAAAAAACCGGTTCTTCAGCAAAAGTCGGGCCTTCCCCTCTGCGTCCGGCCCTTCCAGAACGCGGGCCACATATTCCCGGTTCTGATGGAAGCCTTCCGCCTGGGCCGGGATTTCCGGGGGCCCCAGGAGAAAACCGGTGTCGGATTCCCGATGGCTGGCGTTTTGCAGTTCGTCCATCAGCTCCGGCAGGGCAGCGCGGAATGCCTCCTCGCTTTGTTCCAGAAGATTCAGGGCCCGGCGATAGGCGCCGGTGACCACGGCCACATAGTATTCCGATTTCATCCGGCCCTCGATTTTGAGGCTGCTGACGCCCGCGTCCCGAAGGGCGGGAAGGATGGGCATGAGGCAGAGATCCCGGGCGGAAAACAGATAGGTTCCCCGGGCGTCTTCCTCCAGAGGATAATATTCGCCCGGACGCTTTTCCTCCGTCACCGCATAGCTCCACCGGCAGGCCTGAGCACAGTCTCCCCGGTTTCCGCTGCGGCCCGTCAGATAGGCGGAAAGAAGGCAGCGGCCGGAATAGGCCATGCAGCTGGCGCCATGAACAAAGGTTTCCAGCTCGATGGCGGCGCCCAGGTTCTCTTTCATGCGCCGGATTCTTTCCAGGGAAACTTCCCGGGCGAGGATCACCCGGCTGCAGCCCAGGTCGCGATACATTTTCGCGGCGGCGGTATTGACCGTGTTGGCCTGGGTGCTGACATGAATGGGAAGATCGGGCACGTCCCGCCGGAGTGTCGTGATCGCGCCCACGTCGGACACGATGGCCGCGTCGACCCCGGCGGCCAGGGCTCGCCGGGCCGCGGCAACGAAAGCTTCCATCTCGTCGTCAAAGGGGAAGATGTTCATCGTCACATAGAAGCGGGCCCCGGCGGCATGGGCCATGGCAACCGCCTCCGGAAGCTGCGCTTCGTCGAAATTGCCCGCGTGGGCCCGGAGGCCGAATTGCTTCATGCCGCCGTAAACGGCATCCGCCCCGAAATGCAGGGCGGCTTCCAGGGATTCCCGGTTTCCCGCGGGGCACAGCAATTCTGTCATTTACTGAATCCCCCTGTCCGCGTCAAACTGCTGCCAGAGGGGCGCGTAAACAGCCACGGCCCGCTCATGCTCCGCCAGGGTGCGGGAGAAATAGAGCTCCCCGCTTTCCGGCTCCTTGGCGCAGAAGAAAAGATAATTTTCGGCCACCATGGTTTCATCCGGATAAAGCGCCGCGCGGATGGCTTTGGGGGAAGGGTTGCAAATGGGCCCCACCGGGAGACCCGCGTATCGGTAGGTATTATAGGGACTGTCGATTTTCAGGTCATCTTCCGTCAAAGCCATTTTCCGAACGCCGGTGAGATAATGGATGGTCACGTCGCTTTCCAGCTTCATCTTCGCCCGCAGCCGATTGTGGAAAACCGCGCTGACCCGGGCAAAATCCTTTTCTCCCGCTTCCTTTTCGATGAGGCTGGCCATGGTGATCACCTGATCCATGGTCATGCCCAGCTCCTCCGCCCGGGTTTCCTCCCCGGCCGGGAAGGCGGCCTCCGTCTGGCTGAGAAGCTTGCGGATGATTTCCTCGGGTTTGGCGCTGGTATATACTTCATAGGTGTTCGGCGCCAGATAGCCCTCCAGAACATACTTCCGTTTGGCAGCTCCGCCGGCGTTCAGAATATCGGCGATGTAATAATAATCCCGGAAGCTCTCGCCGGTTTTGCACAGGCTCAGGAATTCCGCGGAATCGGTCAGCACGCCGTCCTTCACGAGTTTGGCGGCAAAGCTTTCCACCGTGTCCCCCGGGATGAGGGTGATGTTCCGGACGAGGGGATTGCCGTCCCCCGAGGTAAGCCGGTCGGCAATTTCCATCATGGTCATATTCCGGCGAAGCGTATACGTTCCCACCTGGATTTTCTGGGCCATCCCGGCAAAATCGCAGTAATACTTGAAAACGGAGCGGTTGCGGATCAGATCGGCGTTTTCCAGATTGCCGGCCACCCGGTTCAGGCTCTGGCCGCTGGAAATTTCAAAGGAAATCTCCGTGGAATCGTTGATATCCGGAGGCGCGAAAAAAGCATCGTATACCTTGGTGTATACGGTGTAACAAAGGCCGCCCACCACCACGGCCACAGTCAGGGCTACCAGCAGCGGCCGAAGGATGCGCCAGAGGCCGGAATACCAGTACAGGCCGTACCGGCGCTCCTTTTGCATGCTGCGGTAGGTAATTTTCTGTTCCTCGTTCAACGGTTACCCCTCCAGATCGGGCACGCCCATCTCCACGTCCGCCGCCTCGGTGAGGATTTTAAAGATATCCGCCAGCGCCTGCTGAAGACGCATTTCGGAAAGGAGATACTGGCTCACCTCCGGCTTGGAAAACAGAAGCGTGGAAATTCCGGAAAAGCGCTGCTGATCCTCGGCTTCCGGGGCCCGGCCCGAAAGGGCGGCCATCTGGATGGAAAGCTGAAGCTTGCGATATTCCCGGATGAGGGCGGCGGTGGTTTCGTCGCCCATGACGCTTTCCTTCAGGCCGTGATAAGTTTTGTATTCCTCGCTGTCCCGGATATCCTGAGCCAGACGATAGGTTGATGAATAATCCACGGAAATACCTCCTTCATGGGATTGACACCGGCGAAGCGGAAGCGTCCGCCCGCGGGCTTCGGCTGCTGATATAACGATCGGGGAGGAAGAAAGCTTCCTCCCCGGTATTATACGGTTTTTTACGGGTTTGAGCAAGGGCACAACGTGAAGAAGGATTATACGTCCAGAATGATCGGAAGGATCATCGGGTTGCGCTTGATTTTATCGAAGATGAAGCGATGAACCTCGTCCTTGATGGTGTTTTTCAGGTCGGGCCAGTTTTCTCCCGAAAGGTTCTGGGCGGCCAGAATTTCTTGAACAAGCTCCTGCGTACGGTCGATGATATCCTCGTTTTCCTTCACGTAGATAAAGCCGCGGGAGACAATATCCGGACCGCTGACCAGCGTCGCCTGATCCCGGTCGATCGCCATGCAGATGATCAGCAGGCCGTCCTGGCTCAGATGCTTCCGATCCCGCAGGACCACATTCCCCACGTCTCCGACGCCCAGGCCGTCGACCAGCACGCCGCCCACCGGCACCATTTCGCCCAGCGCCAGGGAGTTTTCGTTCATCTCGATCACCTGGCCCAGCTCGGGAATCACGATATTCTGGGGCTGAACACCCATGGATTCCGCCAGGATGGCATGCTGCCACATCATGCGATATTCGCCGTGGACAGGGATGAAATACTTCGGGCGCACCAGCGAATGCAGCAGCTTCAGCTCCTCCTGACAGGCGTGACCGGAGACATGAACCTCGGCCATCGCGCTGTAAACCACCTGGGCGCCCAGGCGATAGAGCTGATTGATGACGCGGCTGATGAATTTCTCGTTTCCGGGAATCGGAGTTGCGGAAATAATCACCATATCGCTTTGGCGAATCTGCAGTTTCCGATGTTCCGCGTAGGCCATCCGCGTCAGTCCGGCCATAGGCTCGCCCTGGCTGCCCGTGGTCATGACGAGGATTTCATGATCCGGATACTGATCAAGCACGTCCATGTCGATCAGATATCCCTCCGGAATGCGCAGCTCGCCGATGGCCATGGCCACGCGGCTGACGTTGACCATGCTGCGCCCGATGAAGCACACCCGGCGGCCGTATCGGATAGCCCCGTCGATGATCATCTGCATCCGGTGGATGTTGCTGGCGAACATGGCCACGATCACCCGGCCGCCCGCCTGGGCAAAGAGCTTTTCAAA
>CADBLV010000301.1 GCA_902795555.1 uncultured Eubacteriales bacterium
ATGCCGATTCTGTACAGCTGCCATCCGCGGAGCCGGAAACGGATTGAGGAGAGCGGATTTGAACTGGACAGGCGGGTGATCCGGCATGAGCCGCTGGGGTTCCACGACTATAACTGCCTGCAGATGAATGCTTACTGCGTCGTGAGCGACAGCCGGACGCTGCCGGAGGAGAGCAGCTTTTTCACCTCCATCGGGCGGCCCTTCCCGGCGGTTTGCATCCGGACGAGCACCGAGCGGCCCGAAGCCATGGAGAAGGGATGCTTTATCCTGAGCGGGATCGACACGAAGGGGTTGCTGCAGGCCGTCGAGACCGCGGTCGACATGATACGGAATGAGCCCGGTGGCGGGGCTGTGCCCGTGCCGGATTATACGGACGAGAACGTGAGCGACAAGGTGGTCAAGATCATTCAGAGCTATGTCGGGGTCGTCAACAAAATGGTGTGGAGGAAGTAAGGAGATTGCCTTTTGGGGAGGAATGGAATTGAAAGAGCAGGTGTTGCAGCACGAGGGGACGGTTGCGGCCCTGAACGGGATTACCCTGAGCGAATGCGAGGGGATCCGGGTCGGTGACGTGCTGTATCACCGGATCCGATTGCGGGAGCGGGACATTCACGGCGAGGGAAAGATTTTCCGAAAGTTTCTGAGCAAGCTGGGACGGGATCTTTTCTTCACGGACGCGGAATTCAGCCGGGAAGGGAACGGGGAGACCCTGTTTCATTTCGCGAAATATTACCTGTTTCGGAAGGGCATGAAGGAGAACTACGAGCGGGTGGTTTCGCTGGCCTCGGATTACGTTTATCTGCGGCCGGGAAAGCGGCGGTTTACCCTGGGGCGGATTCGGCATGTGGGACGCATGCTGGGATGGGCCCGGGAGATGAAGGCGGCGGGGATGAGCCCCGCGGAGCGGCTTTACTACGCGGGATACCTGCTGGAATGCCGGGCCCGATACGCGGAGATGAAGGCATACGAACGGAAAGCGGGGATCACCTTCCGGCGGATGCTGGTGCTGAACGACGTGCAATACATGGACAGCTGGTTTGTGCAGCATTTTAACCGGGAGGGACGGGAGACCATCACGCTGCAGCACGGCGTATACTGCGCGACGCTGGATGTCTGGACCTATACGGGATCGCACAGCAAAGTGCTGCTGGCGAACAGCCGATTTACGGTCGACGAGGCGAAGATCATCGGATTTGACCACCGAATGGAGATTGTAGGGCTGTTTTCGATGATCAACAACCAGCCGGCGGAGCGGCCGATTCCGGAGGAGATTCGGACGATCGGCGCTTTCCTGGACGACGACAACATGTTGGAAGACAATTTCCGGATGATCGAGGTGCTGCGGGATTACTGCGCGCCGCGGGGGAAGACGCTGCTGGTTCGGATGCATCCGACAAGCCACGAGGAACGATATGCCCGATATCAGGGGGAGAAATGCGTGACCTTCACGCCGCGGGAGCAGGGGCTGACGGACTTCTTCGGAGAGATTGACGCGGCGGTCGTTCGGAACACGACAGTGCTGCAGGAGGCCGCCCAATACGGCATTCCGGTTTACATCATTCAGGAGGAAGCCCAGCTGTATGATGTCTATCAGAACGAGACGGCGCTGAAATTCGGAACGACGGAGGAATTCGCGGCCCTGATTGAACGGCCGAAGGAAGAAATCCGGAAAGACGCCGAAACGGCCAAAGCGATTTACGGATGTCCGGGGGACATCGCGGAGAATTACAGGCGGGTTTTCAGGGAACTGGGGATCGGGCTGAAATGAAGAGCGGGCGAGCGGGATCCGGATTTTGCGGATCGACGACGGGGATGAGCGACGGGGCCGGAAGAACGGGAGGAGGAAGCGACGGGATGAGCAATGACCGGAAGGCGCTGAAGAGCGGGCTGTGGTATACGGCGGCGTCCTTCCTGATGCGCGGGATCGGCTTTCTGACGACACCGATTTTCAGCCGCCTGATGACGACGGAGGAATTCGGACTTTACTCCAACTATACGAGCTGGGAATCGATTCTGACGGTGTTTGTGACGCTGAACCTCAGCGCGACGCTGATCAGCGCCCGATATGACCACGAAAAGGATTTTGACGGATATATCTTCAGCATGCTGGGGCTGAGCGCCCTGAGCTCCCTGATCTGGTTTATTGTTTTCCAGGTGTTCTGGGGCGTGTTTGAACCGCTGCTGTCCATGAGCCGATACTACATCACGGTCATGTGCGTGAGCCTGTTTTTCCAGCCGATCACGAGCATGTTTGTGGAACGGGAGCGATACAAGTTCGAATATAAGAAAAGCGTGGCGCTGAGCCTGACTGTGAGCATTCTGACGACGGGGCTGAGCGTGGCGCTGGTTGTGCTGATGGAGGACAAATTCAAGGGCCGGGTGCTGGGCGGCGTGCTGCCGGTGATTCCCATCGGGGTTTGGCTGGCGTTCTATTTCTACCGGAAGGGAAAGCGGATTCGGATCGAATACTGGAAATACGCGCTGCCGATCTGCATTCCCTACATCCCCCATGTGCTGAGCCTGATTTTGCTGAGCAGCATGGACCGGACGATGATCACCCGGATCTGCGGACCGGAGGACAACGCGATTTACAGCCTGGCATACTCATGCTCGAGCATGATCACGATGCTGGTCGGATCGCTGAATTCCGCGTTTGCCCCGTGGATCGGAGAGAAGCTGCACGAAAAGAAATACGGAGAGATTAACCGGGTTTCGCGGATTTATATGACGACCTTTGTCGCGATGGCGGCGCTGATCGTGCTGGCGGCGCCGGAGGTGATCGCCATCGTCGGGGGAAGCAAATACCGGGAGGGGATCTGGGTGCTGCCGCCGGTGGCGGCGGGGGTGATGCTGCAGTTCCTCTACTGCATGTTTGTCAACGTCGAGCAGTTTGAGAAAAAAACCACGGGGATGGCCTTCGCCAGCGTGTCCGCGGCGCTGCTGAACTGGGGGCTGAACGCTTACTTCATTCCCCGATACGGATACATCGCGGCGGCTTACACGACGTTTGCGGGATATCTGTGGATGCTGCTGGTTCACATGTGGCTGGTGTACCACTACGGATATCGGGAAGTGTATGATTACCGGATGGTGCTGATGATGGTCGGATGCATCAGCGTCGTGATGCTGGGGGCGACATGGCTGTACGGACAGCCTGTGATTCGATACATCATCATCGCGATTTACGCGGCGGTTCTCGGGATGATCTTCCTGAAGCGGAAAGAACAGATTCTGGGCCTTTTCCGGAAGCCGAAAGGCTGAGCTTCGGAATCCGACCGGAAATATGTTCGGTGCGCAGCCCATCGAAAGGAAGGGCAGAAGTGAGCCTGCGGTTCACAGCGGAGAAACCGGAAAAACCGGGGAAGCCGATTGCTTTACGAAAGGAAAGAGAAAACGGGAGACTTGCATCCGGAGGCCAAATATTGTATCATCTATAAGATGAAAGACGAAGGAAGGAACGATTTGAAATCAAGGAGGACGGAACCATGAGATACTGCAAAAAATGCGTGATGCCGGACACCCGTCCGGGGATTACTTTCAACAAGGAAGGGGTTTGCTCCGCCTGTCAGGCCTATGAACACCGCGCGGCCGTGGACTGGGATGCCCGATGGAAAGAACTGGAGGCGGTTTGCGCCAAGTATCGCGGGATGAACGGAAAGGACCCGGACTGCGCGATCGCGGTTTCCGGCGGGAAGGACTCCCATTTCCAGGTTCATGTGATGAAAAACCTGATGCACATGAATCCGATTCTGTTCTCCGTGGAGGACAATTTCCCGATGACCAGGGCGGGGATGCACAACATTCAGAACATCTCCGAAGAATTTGGATGCAACATCATCAGCATCAAGCCGAATATCCGGGCTCAGAAAAAGCTGATGCGATACATGTTTGAGAAATACGGCAAGCCCACCTGGTATGTGGATCGGCTGATTTACACCTATCCGCTGACGATGGCGGTCAAGTTTAACACGCCGCTGCTGGTTTACGGGGAGAACGTGAGCTATGAATACGGCGGGGCCGACGCCAAGGAAACCTATTCGGCCCGCGATCAGCTGAACAACGGCGTGGCCTCCGGAGTGGACGAGGAGGAGCTGATTCGGGAAACCGGCGTGACGGCGGAGGATCTTTTCCTGACAAAGGCGCCGGATCAGGAAGTGCTGGATAAGCTGGATCCGATTTACATCAGCTACTTTGTGCCGTGGAACAGCTTTGCCAACTATGAATTCGCGAAGAAGCACGGCTTCCATGACCTGACCCATGAATGGCGCAGGACGCAGCACATTGAGGACATGGACCAGGTGGACAGCCGGGCGTATCTGGTGCATCCCTGGCTGAAGTATCCGAAATTCGGCCATACCATCGCCACGGACTATGCCTCCCGGATGATCCGTTACGGCATGATCAGCCGGGACGAAGGGGTCCGGCTGGTGAAGGACCACGACGGGAAACTGGACCCGCTTTGCGTGCGGGATTTCTGTGAATTCTGCGGATACAGCGAGACGGAATTCTGGGATATCGTGGATGGGCTGTATAATCAGGATCTGTTTGAGAAAGATGCCTTCGGCCAGTGGCAGCTGAAGCATCCTGTGTGGGAAGAATAAGATGTTTTATCTGAATCGATTTATTGCGGAGAAGGTTACCGAGCGTCCGGAATCAATGTTCCTGAAGGATCTGGAGAAATATCAGGAGGAACTGAGAAAACGGATTGCCGGGAAGCGGGCGCTGGTTATCGGAGGGGCCGGGTCAATCGGCTCCTCCTTCATCCGCGCCCTGCTTCCTTTTCAGCCTTCGGAGCTGGTTGTCGTGGACACGAATGAAAACGCGCTGGCAGAGCTGACGCGGGATTTGCGATCCACCAGAGGGATGTATGTCCCGGAGAAGTATCTTCCTTATCCCATGGACTTCGCTTCGCCGGTGTTTGAAAAGATGTTTCGCGCGAACCGGGGATTCGAGATTATCGGGAACTTTTCGGCGCACAAGCATGTGCGATCCGAAAAGGACATCTATTCCGTGGAGGCGTTGCTGCAGAACAATGTGCTGCACGCGGCGAAGCTGCTGGAACTGCTGAGCGAGATTCCGCCGGAAACCTATTTCTGCGTTTCCACCGACAAGGCGGCCAACCCCGTGAACATTATGGGGGCCTCCAAGCGGATTATGGAGGATCTGATTTTCAGCTATTCCGACCGTTTCCCGGTGAAGACGGCGCGATTTGCAAACGTGGCGTTTTCCAACGGGTCGCTGCCGGCGGGATTCCTGGAGCGAATTCGAAAGCTGCAGCCGCTTTCCGCGCCTTCGGACGTGCGGCGATACTTTGTTTCTCCGGAGGAATCGGGCCAGATTTGTCTGCTGGCCTGCCTGCTGGGGAACAATCGGGAGATTTTCTATCCGCGGCTGAAAGAGGCCCAGATGAAAAGCTTTGACGCCATCGGGACAGCGCTGCTGGAGGCCCACGGATATCAGGCTGTGGCTTGCGCTTCGGAGGCGGAAGCCATCGAGAAGGCGGAGGAGCTGAAGGCAGGGAGTTCTCTGTATCCCGTATATTACGCGCCGTCGGACACCTCTGGGGAAAAGCCCTATGAGGAATTTGTGACGGAGGACGAGCAAACGGACGAGGAACGGTTTTCAGCGCTGGGCGTGATTACCGGGAAGCCTGTTCCCGACCGGGCGAGGATCGACCGGCTGATGGAGGCGCTGGAAGCGGCGTTTGGGCGGCCGGACGCCAGCAAAGAGGCCGTTGTGGCCATCATGTCGGACTACCTGCCGAATTTTCAGCACATTGAGACGGGCCGAAGCCTGGACAGCAAAATGTGAGGACGCAGAGACAGACGAACCGTTTAAGACAGCCGCGGGACGCGGACCGAAGAAAGGAAGCAGCCATGGACAGGATGATTCCCTTATCCATCCCCAATTTCGAAGGAAATGAACGAAAATATGCGGACGACGCCATCGAACAGGGATGGGTGTCCACCGGAGGCGCATACATCACCCGGCTGGAGAAAGACCTGGCTTCCTTTCTGCACACGAAAAGCGTGGCGGCCTGCCAGAGCGGCACTTCCGCGCTGCATCTGTCTCTGATTCAGGCAGGGGTTCGCCCCGGGGACGTGGTGCTGGTTCCGCCGCTGACCTTTATCGCGGCGGTGAACCCTGTGAAATATCAGTTTGCAACACCGGTTTTCATCGACTGCGACGACAGCTTTTGCATGGATCCTGTCAAACTGCGGCAATTCTGCGAAGAGGAATGCCGAAGGGAAAACGGCGTGCTGACCTATGAGGGGCAGACGGTGAAGGCGATTGTCGTGGTTCATGTTTTCGGCAATCTGGCGGAGATGGAACCGATTATGGACGTCGCCGGGGAATACGGCCTGAAGGTGATTGAAGACGCGACGGAAGCCCTGGGAACCTATGCCACGGAAGGACGATATGCCGGGAAATATGCCGGCACCATCGGAGATTTCGGCGCGTTCAGCTTCAACGGCAACAAGATTATCACCACCGGCGGAGGCGGCGCCGTGACGGCCAGGGACGCAAACGAGACGGATCACATTCGATTCCTGTCCACCCAGGCCAAAACGGATCCCCATTTTTACATCCACGACGAAATCGGATACAACTATCGGATGACCAATGTGCAGGCGGCGCTGGGCGTGGCCCAGATGGAGGAACTGCCGGAATTTATCCGCAGAAAGCAGCGGAACTGGGACAGATATGCAGCGCTGTTTCAGGATTTCGAGGAAGCAATGCTGATGCCCTTCCGGGAAGGGACCAGCTCCAACAAGTGGTTCTATTCTCTGAAGATCAACCGGGAGAAGATCGACACCTCGATGCGGGAGATTATCAGCGCTTTGCGGGAAAAGGGGATTGAAACCCGGGCGATCTGGGGCCTGATCAACGAGCAGAAACCATATCGGAACGAAAAAACCTATCGACTGGAGAAAGCGCCTTACTATGCGGAGCGTATCCTGAATATTCCTTCCAGCACCCAGATTACGGAGGAAGAGATCGGATATGTCGCGAATGAGGTGAAGCAGCTGCTGAGGTCATTGAGCCGTGGATGAGATGCGGGAATATCTGATGATGGCGGACTGCACCGTGGCGGAGGCCATGCGTCAGATCGACCGGAACGAAACGAGGATCGTTTTTTTCACCGATGAGGCGGGAAGATTAACCGGATGCCTGACGGACGGGGACATCCGGCGATTTCTGCTGTCCGGCGGACAGATTGACGAACCGGCCGCGCGGGCGGCCAATCCGCATCCGAAAACGGCCCGGACGGACGAGGAGGCCAAAGCCCTGTATCACAGGAAGAACTACATTGTGATTCCGATTGTGGACGGGGAAGGCGCTGTGACCGGGATGTATAACGGGGAACGATACGACCGGGCTCCGCGAAACGCGCTGCGCCTGCCGGTTGTCATCAACGCCGGGGGCAAGGGAACACGGCTGGATCCCTTTACCCGGGTGCTGCCCAAGCCGCTGATTCCGGTCGGGGAAATCCCGATTATCGAGCACATCATGCGGAATTATCAGACTTATGAATGCAGGGAATTCCACGTGATTGTGAACTATCGGCGGGAGTTGATGAAGGCTTATTTCGCGGAGAACGAGAATCATTACAACATCACCTGGTATGACGAGGAGAAGCCGCTGGGAACCGGCGGCGGACTGAGCCTTTTGCGGGGGAAACTGGACGGAACGTTTTTCTTTGCCAACTGCGACGCGCTGCTGACCGCCAATTATGAACGGATGGTTGAGTTTCATCGGGAAAACGGGAATTTGATTACGATGATCTGCGCCTACAGGAATCTGACCATTCCCTATGGCGTGGTTGAGATGGGGAGCCACGGATCCATCAAAAGCATGAAGGAGAAACCCGTGATGTCCTTTCTGACCAACACGGGGATTTATATTGTGGAACCAGAGGTGATCAACGACCTGGAAGACGACGTTCCCATCGGTTTTCCGGATGTTGTGGAAAGAGAACGGCAGAAGGGCAGGCGGGTGGCCGTTTTCCCGGTCAGCGAAAATGACTGGATGGACATGGGACAGCTGCCGGAACTGGAGAAAATGCGCAGAAAGATTAACGGAGAAGCATGATGAAAAAGGTGCTGGTGTATCCCTGCGGAACGGAGATCGGGCTGGAAATTGAACGTTCGCTGCGATATTCGACCCATTATCTGGTTTACGGCGGATCTTCCGACTATGACCACGGGCGATTTGTGTTTGAACGGCATCTGGACGGGCTTCCGTTCATCACGGACCGGAGCGGGCCAGAGGAGATCGACGCTTTTCAGAGAGCCATTGAGAAGGAAGGATTCGATTTCATCTATCCGGCCATGGACGGGGTGGTTACGGTTTTTTCCCGGTTCCGGGACCGGCTGAAACCCACGGTGATCGCTCCGGAGGAAGCGACGACAGCCGTGACGCGATCCAAGAAACGAACGTATTCGCTGCTGAAGGACACAATGCCGACTCCGATCTGTTATGACCGGGCGGAAGCGGTCGAAGGGTTTCCTGTGTTCGTGAAGCCGGATGTGGGACAGGGCTCCGTGGGGGCACGGAAGATCTGCAGCAGGGTAGAGCTGGAAACCGTTGACTTTGAGAAAATGGTTTGCATGGAGATGCTGCCGGGGGAAGAATTTACCGTAGACTGCTTTACGAACGGGGAAGGGGAACTGATTTACGCCCGGGGACGGGGCAGAAAGCGAATTAAGAACGGGATCAGCGTGAACGCTGTGTTTGCAGACAATCCGCTTTTTCAGGAATACGCCAGGCGGATCAACGGGGCGCTCCGGCAGAAGGGCGGCTGGTTCTACCAGGTGAAAGCGGCGGAAGACGGGACGCTGAAACTGCTGGAAGTGGCCTCACGAATCGCGGGAACCTCCGCGATTTCCCGGTGTGCCGGCGTGAATCTGCCGCTTTTAACCGTGAATGTTTTTGCCGGGATGTCCATTGACGACGTGGTTCAGAACGATTATGAGATTGAACTGGATCGGGCGCTGGAGAATGTGTACAGGGTTCGGATCCATTATGAGACGGTGTATCTGGATTATGACGATACCCTGGTTGAGCGGGGAAGGGTGAACACCCGGATGATGCAGTTTCTCTACCAGTGCGTGAACGGGGGAAAGAAGCTGGTGCTTCTGAGCAAGCATGACGGAGATCTGGAAGCGGAGCTGAAGCAATATCGGATGCTCGGTGTGTTTGACGAGATTGTTCATCTGTCAAGGGAAGCGCAGAAGTCAGATTATGTGACGGAAAAGCAGGCGATTTTCATCGACGATTCCTACGGGGAGCGGCGCGCCGTTGCCCAAAGATGCGGGATTCCGGTGTTTGACACCCATATGATCGAATGTCTGTTGGAGGGAGAAGTATGAGCGGTGTACTGATTATCGCGGAAGCGGGCGTGAATTACAACGGACGGCTGGATCTGGCCTTCAGGATGGTCGACGAGGCCAAGAAGGCAGGCGCCGATATCGTCAAGTTTCAGACGGGCGTTCCGGAAAAGGTTATGTCCCGATATGCGGAAAAAGCAGAATATCAAAAGGTAACCACCGGGGCGGGAGAAAGCCAGCTGGACATGGTTCGGAAGCTGATGCTGAAGTTTGAGGAGTTTATCCCTCTGAAACAATATTGCGAAAAGGCGGGCATCCGGTTTCTTTCCACGCCCTTTGACCTGTCCAGCGCGGCATTCCTGGAAGAACTGGGATGCGACCTGTGGAAGATTCCCTCCGGGGAGATCACCAATCTTCCTTACCTGATTCAGATTGCTCAAACCGGGAAACCGATTATTCTGTCTACGGGCATGAGCACGCTGGAGGAGGTCGGCGCGGCCCTGAAGGTGCTGAAGGAAAATGGGGCCGGGGAGGTTACGCTGCTTCACTGCACAACCGAATATCCGGCGCCTTATCAGGACGTGAATCTTCGGGCGATGAACACTCTTCGGGAGACTTTCGGATGCCGGGTCGGATATTCGGATCATACGCCGGGGATTGAGATTCCTGTGGCTGCCGTGGCCATGGGGGCCACGGTGATTGAGAAGCATTTTACCCTGGACCGGAACATGGAAGGGCCGGATCACAAGGCCAGCCTGGAGCCGGACGAGCTGAGAGCCATGGTGCAGGCCATCCGCCATGTCGAAAAGGCGATGGGGACGGGAATCAAGGAACCGTCCGCTTCCGAAAAAAAGAATATGGCAATCGCCCGGAAAAGCATTGTCGCCCTTCGCGACATCCGCAAGGGGGAAGTGCTGTCAGCGGAGAATATTACCACGAAACGGCCGGGAAACGGCGTTTCTCCCATGCGGTGGTTTGAAGTGCTGGGAACAAAGGCAATCCGCAATTTCGGAGAGGATGAGCTGATCGAAATATGAAAAGGATCGCGATCGTGACTTCCACCCGGGCGGATTGGGGGCTGCTTTCACCGATTGTCCGACGCCTGCGGGAATATGAAACAGACACTTTCCGCACGGAATTACTGGTTACGGGGACGCACCTTTCCCCGGATTACGGGATGACCATACAGGAAATCATCAACGAGAAAACCAGAATCG
This sequence comes from uncultured Eubacteriales bacterium, assembly GCA_902795555.1. The sequence goes on from CADBLV010000301.1 coordinate 10,550, forward strand.
ACGCGCGGATTCCGATTTCCACGGCGAATCGATGCGCTGTGGACATTTCCAACAATCAGGCGCAGGCGCTGACACGGTTTACGGAAGTATTTGAGGAGAAACGATACAGCGCTGTGATTCTTCTGGGGGACCGATATGAAATCCTGGCGGTGGCGATGGCTGCCTGCAACACCCGGACGCCGATCATTCATATCAGCGGGGGAGATGTGACCGAGGGAGCCATGGACGATTGCATTCGCCATGCCATCACCAAGATGAGCTTTCTGCATCTGGCCACAAACGAAGAAAGCAGGAGACGCATCATCCGGATGGGAGAGGCGCCGGAACGGGTTTTCTGTGTCGGCTCCACCAGCATTGACAACGTGATTTCCACGGCGAACATGACCCGGGAAGAAGCGATGGACAGCATCGGGCTGCAGAATGAGCAATATGCTCTTTGTACCTATCATCCGGTTACTCTGGAAGATGAGGATCCTGATGAAAAAATCGGTCATCTTCTGGCGGCCTTCCGGCATTTTTCCGACATGGACTTTGTGGTGACCAAATCCAACGCAGACCGGGGCGGGGAACGGATTAATCAGCTGCTGGATGAGGCGGAGCATCATATTCCGAATCTGCATGTTTTTGCCTCCCTCGGCGCAAGGCGATATCTGTCCCTGATGAAATATGCCCAGTTTGTGATGGGAAATTCCTCCAGCGGCATTGTGGAAACCCCTGCTTTTCATATTCCGACGGTCAATATCGGAAACCGGCAACGGGGAAGGCTTCAGGCGGAGAGTATTATCAACTGCGGAACAGGCACGGAAGACATCATCCGGGCGGCGGAGAAAGCGATGGATTCCGAATTCCGGAAACAATGCGCAAAGGTGACATCCCCTTACGGGGATGGACACGCGGCGGAGCGGGTTGCGCAGATTGTGATGAAGGCGCTGGAAAAGCCGATGGATTTGATGAAGACATTTTATGATGGGACGGCGAAAGTATGAGAAATCTGGCTGTGATTCCCGCGCGAAGCGGATCCAAGGGACTGAAGGACAAGAATATCCGCGAATTGAACGGAAAGCCGCTGATGGCGTATTCCATCGCTGCGGCGCGTGACAGCGGCCTGTTTGAGGAAGTGATGGTGTCCACGGATTCGGAGCACTATGCCCGGATTGCCAGGGAGTGGGGAGCGTCGGTGCCTTTTCTGCGCAGCGCGGAAACCGCGACGGACAAGGCTTCCAGCTGGGATGCGGTGAAGGAAGTACTGGAGCGGTATCGGGAGATGGGCAGGGAATTTGATTCTGTTTGCCTGCTGCAGCCAACCTCGCCGCTGCGGACTGCGGAAGATTTGCGGGGCGCGTATGATTCTTTCCGGAAGGCGAAGGTGGCGGTGGTTTCGGTTTGCGAGGCGGATCATTCGCCGCTGTGGTGTAATCATTTGCCGGCTGATCTCAGTCTGGATGGATTTATCGCCAGAGCGGCTGACGCTCCGAGGCAAAAGGCGGGGCCGTTTTACCGGCTGAACGGTGCAATCTATATTGCCTGGGTTTCTTCCCTGTATGAGGATGATTTCCTGTATCGGGCAGGGAGCTATGCGTACATCATGGATCGGGAACACAGCGTAGATATTGATACGGAAGCAGACTTCCGTCTGGCGGAGTTTTATCTGCTCCATTCATGATGACTCTGAAGCTTCAAAATAAAACATGGAGAGGAAGGAGCGCGACAGACCCATGAAGAAACTGTGGAGGCAGACCTGGTTTCGGGACGGACTGATGCTGTTTGTCATCTATCTGCTCATTCACGGATTTATGCTGATTTTGACGGGGACGTTTCACGATGACTGGACAAGCTGGTTTCGGGATGCGGAAACCAAGAGCCTGGAAGGATGGGAGTCCGGCAGACCTTATTATTCCCTGGTGATCGAAGCAGTTTGGTGGCTGCCTGGATACGGATACCGGATTCTGGCTTTCCTGACCTATTTTGTGTCCTATCTGGGGATGTACCTGACGCTGTGCCATGTGCCTGAAATCAAACGGAAGGGTGCTCTCTGGATTGCCGTGCTGGCTATGTCTATGCCGATTAACGACGCACGGGTGCTGCTGGCGAATTATCCATACGCGCTGGGGATGATGCTGTTCTGGATTGCGGCCTGGCTTTTTGTAAAGAATATTCACCAGCTGACGCGGATCCCTGTTCGCGCGGGAATCCTGATTCTTTTTTTCCTGAGCTTTACGCTGAATTCAAACCTGGTGATGTACGGGGGCGTGCTGCTGTATATTCTGATACGGGTTCGGCCGAGGGAGTATATCAGATATCTGGACTTTGCGGCGCTGCCGATCGTTTTTTTCCTGCTGAACAAGATCCTGTTTCCCACTCACGGCGCTTTTGCTGCGGAGAATTACAATGCTGTCACGGTTAGCGGTCTGGCCTGGGCAATTGCGGCGATTCCCCAGACCATCCGGAATCTTTTGCTGGGGATGACGGAGACGCTGACAGACAATCATGTCGGATTGATTGCTGCCATTGCGGCGGCGGTGCTGTGCGAAGCTTTGCTGTTCTGGCGCGAGCATCGGAAAACGGGAACGCCTTCGGCGGAACAGGTTCGGGCTGGGGAAAAACAGAATCTGGTGACATTCCTGTTTGGACTGGTAATGTTTATCGCAGGCTTCTTTTCTTACACCGTGGTTCGGGAAGTGGCCATGCTGAACCTGACCGGGATCACCGGGCGGGATTCCATCCAGCTCGGATTTGGGGCGGCCCTGATGCTGTACAGCTTTCCGATCAAAAGCCTGCGGCGGCCGATGGCTATTTTCGCGGCGGTGCTGGCTGTGTTTCACTTCGGAAACTGGTATCTGTATTATCAGGCGGAATGGTACAGGGAGCTGGCATTCCAGAAGCAGATCGTCAAAATCGAAGAGATTGCCGGCGGCGGTAATTATGTGGTGAACTGTTCCCAGAACTCCGCGGTGGAGGATCGGCGGTTTTATACCTGGAGCGGAAACGCTGCTGCAGCGACCGGGCGCCAAAATCTGTTCCTGTTTAACGGGCAGGACAGCACGGGGATGCTGGAAAACCCGGAGACCATGTCAACAATCCTGAAAGAATATCCCATGTTCGGGGAGTATGTCTACCATCCGGAGATGGACGGAAAGCTGGATTTCGAGGTGCATGTTTCCATGGAGGACGCAAAGCGCCTGAAGATACAGGAAATGTTCCATCCGGATGAGTTCAACAATGCCATTGAACAGCTGGGAAGTATTGTATACGCAAAAGCGGAATGACGAAGGGAGGAAGGAGAGATGGTCAGCTGGGTGTGGCTGGTTGTAGGCATCATCTTCAGCGGATGCTTCGGGTTTGCTGTGGGGATGATCTGGGATAAGAAAGACTGGAAGCAATATCAACGGATGGAAATGGAACGGGAACGAAAACGAGAAGCGCTGGAGAAGGGGAATTGGTGATGAAAGCGTTGATCCTGAATTCCGGGCTGGGATCCCGGATGGGGGCTCTGACCAGGGAGCATCCCAAATGCATGACGGAGATTGCGCCCGGGGAAACGATTCTCAGCCGGCAGCTGCGGTTGCTGGCGGCGGCGGGGATCCGGGAGATTGTGATAACAACGGGATATTACGACCGGGTGCTGACAGAATACGCCGAAGGGCTGGGTCTGCCGATTGAAATCCGGTTTGTGAAAAACGAGAAATATGCAGAAACGAACTATATCTATTCTATTTACTGTGCGCGGAAGGAGCTGGACGACGATCTCATTCTGATGCATGGGGATCTGGTTTTCGAGGCGCGGGTGCTGGACAGGGCGATTCGGCACGCGGGATCCTGCATGACGGTGTCTTCCACCCTGCCGCTGCCGGAGAAGGATTTCAAGGCGGTGGTGAGAGACGGATTTGTCCGGAAGGTTGGGGTTGAATTCTTTGACGAGGCCATGGCGGCCCAGGCGCTGTACAAGATGGACAGGGTGGACTGGCAGAAGTGGCTGGCGGAGATCGTCCGCTTCTGCGAAGAAGGAAACACGAAGGTTTACGCCGAGCATGCCCTGAACGTGCTGGATGGGGCAGCCGGAATCGCAGCCCTGGATGTGGGAGATATGCTTTGCGCGGAAATCGACAACGCGGAGGATTTGAACATGGTGACGGAAAAGGTGAAGGAAATTGAAAACAGGACGGTTTATCTGTGCTTTTCAACGGACATCATTCACGGCGGCCATATTGCCATCATCCGGAAAGCACAGCAGCTGGGACGACTGATTATCGGCGTGCTGAGCGACGAGGCGGTGGCTTCCTTTAAACGGTTTCCGCTGGTGCCGGCTTCAGAAAGGCGAATCATGTTTGAGAACATCGCAGGGGTCAGCCGGGTTGTGGAACAGAAGACGCTGAGCTATCGCGAAAACCTGCTGGCGCTGAAGCCGGATTATGTCGTTCACGGGGACGACTGGTGCACGGGATTTCAGAAGCCAATCAGGGATGAAGTGATTGAGGTGCTGGGGACCTATGGCGGGGAACTGGTCGAGTTTCCTTATGCCAGCGATCCGAAATACAAGGAGATTCAGACGAGGCAGCGGGCGGATCTGGCGATGCCCGATTTGCGGCGGGGACGGCTGAAACGGTTGCTGGCGATGAAAGGCCTGGTGACAGCCATGGAGGCTCACGACGGGCTGACGGGGCTTGTGGTTGAAAACACAGTGGTCCATCAGGACGGCGGGGCGCACCAGTTTGATGCGATGTGGTTGAGCTCTCTGTGCGACTCCACAGCGAAGGGGAAGCCGGACATTGAGCTGGTGGATATGACGAGCCGCTTCCGGACCATCGACGATATTATGGAAGTGACGACCAAACCGATCATTTTCGATGGAGACACGGGCGGCCTGACGGAGCATTTTGTTTATACCGTGCGATCCCTGGAGCGGATGGGCGTCAGCATGGTGATCATTGAAGATAAGACAGGGCTGAAAAAGAATTCTCTGTTCGGAACAGAGGTGAAACAGACCCAGGACAGCATCGAGCACTTCAGCGAAAAAATCCGGGCCGGGAAAAAGGCACAACGGACAGGCGAATTTATGATTTGCGCAAGGATTGAAAGCCTGATCCTCGAACAGGGAATGCAGGACGCGCTTACACGAGCCTTCGCCTTTACGGAGGCCGGGGCGGATGCCATCATGATTCACAGCCGCAAGAAGGATCCGACGGAGATTTGCGAATTTATTGAGAAATTCCGGGAGAAGGATCCGACGACGCCGATTGTGCTGGTGCCGACGAGCTTCAACAGCGTGAAGGAAGAAGAATGGAAGCGGCGGGGAGCAAATATCATCATTTATGCCAACCAGCTGATGCGGGCTACGGTGCCGGCTATTCAGAAGGCCGCGGAGATGATTCTGGAGAATCATCGGGCGGAGGAGTGCGACGGGATGCTGATGCCGTTCAAGGAAATCATTCGGTTAATTCCGGAAGAATAAGCATCGCGGAGAGATGCAGGGGAAGAACGGCGGCGTGTGATCCGGGGCTCAGTCCCGGCGAAAGAGATCCCGGGTATATACTTTTTCCGAGACATCATCCAGACAGGGATCATAGCGGTTGGCTATGATACAGCTGCAAAGGGACTTGAACCTGTCCAGATCATTGATAACCCGGGAACCGAAGAAGGTGGAGCCATCCTGCAGGGTGGGCTCATAGATGACGACCTCGGCGCCTTTGGCTTTGATCCGCTTCATGATGCCCTGGATGGAGCTGTGACGGAAATTGTCACTGTTGCTCTTCATGGTCAGGCGATAGACGCCGACGACAATCTCCTGCTGCTTTTGCTCCTGAAGGGCGGAATAGGACGAGGAGCCGGTATAGGTGCCGGCAATTTCCAGAATCCGCTCGGCAATGAAATCCTTCCGGGTGCGATTGCTGTCCACGATGGCGCGGATGAGATTCTGGGGGACGTCCTGATAATTGGCCAGGAGCTGCTTGGTGTCCTTCGGGAGACAGTAACCGCCGTAGCCGAAGGAAGGGTTGTTATAAAAATCACCGACCCGGGGATCCAGGCAGACACCCTGAATGATCGCGGAGGGATCGAGCCCCTTGATTTCCGCATACGTGTCAAGCTCGTTGAAATAGCTGACGCGGAGAGCCAGATAGGTGTTGACAAAAAGCTTTGTGGCTTCGGCTTCGGTGGTTCCCATGAAGAGGGTCGGAATGTCCTGCTTTTGCGCTCCCTGACGCAGAAGGGCGGCAAAGGCTTCGGCGCGGGTTCGATTCTGATCGTCGCAGCCGACAATGATCCGGCTGGGATAAAGATTATCGTAGAGAGCTTTGGACTCCCGAAGAAACTCCGGAGAGAAAAGGATGTGATCCATGGCGAGCTTTTGACGGACTTGGGCAGTGTATCCTACGGGAACGGTGGACTTGATCACGACGGACGGTGGATCCGTGCGGTCTTTCGTGGATTCCCGGATAAGGCGAAGGACGTTCTCGACCGCGGAACAATCGAAAAAATTCTGTTTCGGGTCGTAATTTGTCGGGGCGGCGACAATGACAACATCCGCTGCTGCATAGGCGGAGGCGCCATCAAGCGTAGCGGAAAGGGACAGACGGCGCCGGTCATACTCAGCGAGGAACTGTTCAATCAGGGCATCCTGAATCGGACTTTGACGATGATTAAGCGCTTCTACCTTTTCGGGAAGGATGTCTACCGCGGTGACATCATTGTGCTGAGAAAGCAGAACGGCTAGGGAGAGGCCGACATACCCTGTGCCGGCAACAGCGATTTTCATAAAGCAAACCTCCCGGAAGATTCATAGCGGCTGTCCCGAATGAGAAGGCCATACGGCATCATAGCATACAGGCCGCGGAAGCGTCAACGGGAAGAAAACTTGAAGAAACGCCTCCGGTGGTGTATGATACCGGGAGGATGAAGGAAAGCAGGGAGGGAACGGCGCCATGGGAATGCGGGAGCGAGTGAAGGGAATCGCAAAACGGCTGGTTGATCAGCAGGAGACGAAGGAATCCTTTGATACGCTGTTTTATTTTCTGAATCGTTTCTGTAAGGTGAGCGATCTGCCGCCGGCGGAGGGCGATCTGCGCCTTCTGCAGCGCGGCGACACGGCGCTGATGAAGGTGTTTGACCGGCTGTGCGAAAAACACGGAATCGAATACTGGATTGGGTTTGGAACATTGCTGGGAGCGGTGCGCCACAAGGGGTTCATTCCCTGGGACGATGATTGCGATCTGTGTATGGATCGGGAGAATTATACGAAGGCAAGGGAGATTCTTCCGAAGGCGTGTTCTGAGATTGGGCTGACAGCGGGAGAAGAACCGGGATACCGGAACGGATGGCTGGGAATTGGATATGAACATGAGAAGACCGGCCTGTGGATTGACGTTTTTCCCATGGAGTATTCCCGGGCGGACGCGGATAACATGACGGAACGGGAGCAGTTGGAGAAGGAGATTCATGCCTATTATCTGACCTACCGGAAGAAGCTGGGAAATGATCCGGATCCGGCGCATCACGAGGAGGTTCGCCGGAGAATGATTTCCTCCCTGTGCGGGAAGGATGAGGCCAGATCGGTGATTTTCGCGTCGGAGTTTTTCAGGGCTGCGAATGTCCAGAGAAAAAAGGACATTTTTCCGCTGCGGCGGATTAGCTTTGAGGACATTGATTTGAGCGGGCCGGCGAATCCGGACGGGTATCTGCGGGAACAATACGGGGACTATCACCAGTTTCCCCGGAGCGGAATCCTGCATCACGACGGCGGCCGGGGAGCTCTGGAAACATGGGCCGGACGAGCCGGGATCAACATGGAAGATGTGATTGAGAAGCTGGAAGGGATTTATCGGGCAATATGAGTGAGAGACAGGAAAACAATCGATTTGACCAGGTGATTCGGAAGGTGATTACCTGGGGGCTGAAGGTGTTCCACATCCAGGCGGAGGAGAAAACGGTTCATTCGCTGATTCAGTTCGTCAAATTCGCCCTGGTCGGGGTCAGCAACACGGTGATCAGCTATCTGCTGAACATCGGGACGCTGAAGATTCTGGAACCGTATCACCTCTCATGGGACTATGTAGCGGCGAACGTGGTGGATTTTCTGCTGAGCGTATTGTGGTCTTTCTACTGGAACAACCGATATGTGTTTGAACAGAAGGAAGGGGAAAAGCGGGCGATTCTGCCTACGCTGCTGCGCACGTATGTGGCTTATGCTTTCACGGGAATTGTGCTGAAGAATGTGCTGAGCTATGTCTGGGTTGACGTGATGGGTATTTCCAAGTATATCGCGCCGATCATCAACCTGGTGATCAGCACGCCGATCAATTTCCTGATTAATAAGATTTGGGCTTTCAAGGCCTGACGGAGGAGGACAAGTTATGCTTCGGGCGGAGAAAAAACTATGGGACTGGATTCTGAAGAATCCGGCTCTGCTGGTCATTTTGGGCGGGACGGTGGGATCGCTGCTGATCCGATGGTGGACGATCGGATTCCGCAGCGAGGACATGGATATTTTTCTTCGCTGGTATAACAATATTGCGGAGAACGGCGGCTATCGCGCACTGAGCCAGCAAACAGGGAATTACGGTGTGCTGTTTCAAACGCTGATGGTGATTGCGTTTTATCTTCCGCTTTCGCCGGTGATCGCAATGAAGGTTGTGCTGCTGCCTTTTGATTTTATCCAGGCGGCAGCGATTGGTCTGATTGTCAAAGAAATCAGCGGCAAGAAGATGACCGGAGCTGTTGCGTATGCCGCGGCTGTCAATTTCCCGATTGCGCTGCTTAACTCCGCGCTCTGGGGACAATGCGAATCTCTGATTACCGGATTTGGGCTGCTGGGGTTTTACCTGGTGATCAAAAAGAAACCGGTGTGGGCTTTTGTGGCGCTGGGGATTGCCTTTTCAATCAAGTTGCAGGCCATTTTTTTCCTGCCGTTCTTCCTGTTCTACTACGTCTATCGGAAGGAATATTCCCTGCTGCACTTTCTGCTGATCCCGGTGACGATTGTGGTGACCAGCCTCCCCGGGATTATTCAGGGCCGGAATATCATTGACCTTTTCAGAACCCTGATCAACCAGGGTGGTCAATATGAGCGGATATCGTATAATTATCCTTCATTCTGGGGATTGATGTTTCCAAACATGAAAGAAGGATTCTATGAGGATCTGAAGGGGATGCTGGTCGCGCTCACCCTGATGACGATGGCCGTGTGCATGCTGATCCTGATCAGACAGAAAAAGCCTCTGACAGACACAGATATGCTCAAGATTATGGCGTTGACGCTGTACTTCTGTCCGCTCATGCTGCCAAACATGCATGAACGATATGATTACACGGCAATCATGGCGTGCCTGGCTGTGGCGTGCCTGGACTGGCGAACGATCCCCTATCTGCTGATCTTTATGCAGGTCAACCTGAGAACATACGGGGATTTCCTTTTCGGGAACAATCCGAACTGGGTGTTCCTTTCCGTTGCAAATATCTCCAGCTTTGCGCTGTATTTCAGGAACTGTGCAAAGGGGATCCGAAACGGGGAAGGGGATCTGACGAGTCTGCCTGTTTCGAAAGGAGCCGATAAGGCCTTCAAATCATAACACAGGTTTATTTCAGTGCCCGGGTGAATTCGTAAATGCCGATGGCTGCCGCCACGGCCAGATTCAGGGAATCAATTCTGTCATTGCTGGAAATGCGTACGGGCGTTCCCAGTTTCGCGAAGGCGGGAGGAAGGCCGCTGCCTTCGTTGCCGAAGATCAGGGTGGATTCCGGAGAAAGCTTTCGCCTCAGCACATTTTCCAGGGGAACAGAGGCGTCCAGCATGAAAGGATACAGGGCGCGGGAGGTATAGGAGCGTCGATACTCCTCAAAGGAATTGAAGATGTGCACCCGCAGGCTGAAAAGACTGCCCATGCTGGCCCGGACTGTTTTGGGATCGAAAAGATCCGCGCAGGGACGAATCAACGCGATATCTTCCATATCAAAGCCCAGGGCTGTGCGAAGAATCGTGCCAACGTTGCCGGCGTCTCCCGGACAGTGAAGCATGACATGAGGACGGGAGGGATACAGAGTATCCTGAAACTTCTCAAATACGGCGGCGGCATAGCAGTTTTCCTTACCACTGATCCGCGCAAGAGCCCGATCAGCTTCCTCAATGCGAACACCCAAATCTGCGGCCATACCCAGCAGGCGTTCCAGCCCTTCCCGGGGTCGCGTACGGGAGTCGGAATGAACCAGCAGGCGCCGAACCTTGTCCGGCCGGTGCGTCAGACATTCGATGCTGGGGAAGATTCCCGGGGCGTAACTGTAATCCAGATCGGATTTATACGCGGATAAAGCGGGCATGGGTTATTCCTCCTCGTTTTGGATGGAAAGTGTGGACCGGGCGTTGTTATCCCGGATGCCTTCACAGGCAATCCAGGTATAGCAGGCAGTATTATTGAACACAAAATCAACCCGGGCACGCTCTTTGCGATAATCAATCCGGGTGATCCGGCCCTGGCAGCCATCGAACAGCGGATCTTCCAGCATCACTGTGTCGCCAACATTCAGCACCTTCATGGCGCCGACGAGTCCGTTCTTTTCATACAGCTTCAGGGCGAAATCCCGGTCCGGGCCCCATAGCTCATAATTTTCGTCTGCCCGGCCGACGCGGCGGATGATTCCGTCGATATCCTTTTCAAACAGCTGATAAGACTCAATCGGATCTTCATTAAAGAAGAACACGTAGCCCGGCAGCAGGTCGAATCTGCGATCCAGGTTTTCTCCCTGCTTGCGATGCTTCCGAATAATCTGCGGGGAGAAGGCTCGATCCATGCCGCGGATTTCCAGCAGATCTGCGATGACTTTGCAGCGCTGCGTGCGGCAGAAGAGACAATAGACATGCATGTTAGAATTTCCTCCCTCCGGCAAAAGCCGCGGTTTCCATGCCTCTCTTCCATTATATATATAAAACCAGCAAGAAGTAAAGAGACATATTTTGCTCACGAGCGCGAAGCGGAGTGGCTGGCGCTGCATGTGATCCGTTACCCACAGCAAGCTGTGGACGGATCATCAGGCAAAATAGTCATCCGGCACGAAATGGCAGGGGTGAACTGGCACTCACAAGAGGAGACATCTTTTGTCAGCGATTCGCAAAGGGGAGAGAAAAGCGTTTGATGGGATTTGAATTCCCGGCAGGCTGTGGACGGTTCATCTCCAAATGGTTAACTCCAAAGAATGACAGATGAGAGCCCGTAGTTCACAGGGGAGGGGTTTGCAAAACGGGGTTGTTCGTACTTTTTTCGCTGTTGATATGGTCAAAAAGAGAATTGTCTGGTATAATACTAACAAGTTCCGCAGAGAGGAGAGGGATGGCATGGCCGAGACGAAGTATATGCAGGTGGCGGATACCCTGCGGCGGGAGATTGCCGAGGGAGTTTTCCGGGATGGGCAGACCCTGATGACGGAAGAGGAGCTGCGCTATCGGTTTAAGGTGTCCCGGCAGACGGTACGTCAGGCGATCGCTCTTCTGGAGGATGACGGGCTGGTTGACCGCAGGAGAGGCAGCGGCACTTATGTAAGGCATGGGCCGCGTCGCCGCCAGGGTACTGTGCATGTTGGTGTAGTCACCACGTATATCACGGATTATATTTTTCCTTCCATCGTCAGTGGGATTGAGTCGGTGCTGAATCGGGACGGAGCGGTGATGAGCCTGAGCGCTACGTACAACGACAGTTCGATTGAACGCGAGGTGCTGGAACGGATGCTGGACGGCCAGGTGGACGGCCTGATTGTGGAAGGGGTGCGTACGGCGAAGGAAACACCGAACGCAAATCTTTATCGGCACCTGGCGGAGCGGAATATTCCTGTTTTGTTTATGAATGGGTATTATCCGGAGCTGGGAGAATTTCCTCATGTGGTGATGGACGATTTCGGCGGTGGAAGGATTGCGGCGCGGGAAGTACTCAATCGCGGATATCATCGGCCGGCCGGCATGTTTAAAACGGACGACCTGCAGGGCCGGGAACGGGCGCAGGGTTTTCTGGAGGAACTGAAAAGTCAGAATGTGTTCCCACCGGAGGAAAACCTTTTAACCTTCGGCACGGAGGAACGATATACGGTGTATGATTCTCCGGCCGGACAGCGGCTGATTCAGCGGCTGGTGTCGGGAGAGGCAGACTGCATGGTCTGCTATAACGACATTTTTGCTGTTCAGCTGATGACGATTCTGCAGGAAAGAGGCGTGAAACTGCCCGAGCAGCTGGGCTTTATCGGGTTTGATAACGCGCCGGTGGCAGGGATGATTCGCCCGGGCCTGACGACGCTGGGCCATCCGAAGGAAGCCTTTGGATCCCTGGTGGCAGAGAAACTGCTGCGGATGATTGGCGGGGAGAAGGAACGCAGTGTCAGCATGGCATGGACCCTGACGGAACGGGAAAGCCTTCCCCGGGTGGATCGGGAATGAGCATGACGATTCTTGCTGTGGGCAAAATGAAGGAAAAGCCTTACCGCCAGATGGCGGATGAATATTTAAAACGTCTGGGGCGCTTTGGGAAAACGACAGAAATCGAGGTAGCGGATCTGCCGGAAACCACCGGCGGAGAGGCGGAGGAAGCCCGGATTCGGGAGAAGGAAGGGGAGGCCATTCTTGCTCGTCTTCGCCCCGGAGATTATGTGGTGGCGATGACGATCGGAGGAAGGAAGTTTGATTCGTTGGGGCTCAGCCGACGAATCAGTGAGCTGAGGATCGGCGGCGTCGGTTCCCTGGTTTTTGTGATCGGCGGAAGCCTGGGACTGGGAAGGAATGTGCTGAAAAGGGCGGATGAGGAATGGTCTCTGAGCGATCTGACCTTTCCCCATCAGCTGGCCCGGGTGATGCTGCTGGAGCAGCTTTATCGGGCGGAAAAAATAGCGGCAGGGGAGCGATATCATAAATGAAAAAGAGATGGCTGGCGATTCTGGCGGTGCTGTTTTCCTGCCTGATGGTTTGGCTTGCCTGCGGGGAGTCCGTGGCTCCTCTGCCCAGGGAAGATGGAACCGTTTATGCGGTTTCTGCGTCAAAAAAGAAGAAGAAGAAAGAGAAGCCTGCTGCAACGCAGCAGCCGCGGCAAACGGACGAGGCGACCAAAACGCCGGCGGTAACGCTGAAGCCTGCTGCGATCGGAAATCCGTCGGCACAAAGCCCGGATTCGGACGGGGCAATCATCACGCCCCAGGCCATCGCGGATTATCTTTTTGCCCATGGAGAGCTTCCTCCGAATTTTATCACGAAGAAGGAGGCCCGGGATTTGGGCTGGGGAAGCCTATACCGGTATATCAGCGATGCGGCGCCGGGCAAATCCATCGGGGGAGACTATTTCGGCAATTATGAGGGCTTGCTGCCCACGGGACGCGGAATCCGATACATTGAGGCAGACTGCAATTATGTGACCGGCCCGCGGAAAGCGGAGCGGATCATCTATTCTTCAGAGGGCCGCGTCTGGTATACCGGAGATCATTATCAGAGCTTTCAGGAGATGTTCCCCTCTGCTCCATAGTGATCATATGGGGAATGAGACAGGGAAAGGAGAACGACCATGAAACGTGCCGGAAAAATCACGGGGATGATGATGGTGCTGGGTCTCTGCTTTGTGCTGACCGGCTGTTATATTGCGCCGGATGACGTGAATACCGACGGGGATCTCAGCACGGGAAACAGCCTGCCGTTTAATACGCTGGCGCCAACGCCGACAGTGCAGACAACGCCGGATACGGTGGTTGTGGAAACTCAGAATGTTTTTGGTGGCAATGGCGGAGCGACGGCCATTCCGGGCGGCGTGGGAACGACGCCTACGCCTGCGCCCGGAGGAAACACCGGTTGGAACGACTGGGGAACAGTTCAGGGGACGGATGCGAATGCGAATGGCGGAACGCCGACGCCTCTTCCTTCCAGCGGAACCTTCAATGTCATCACGCCGACGCCGGCGTCCGGCGTACAGGAAACCATTGCGGTGGTAACCACAAAACCGACGAATACGCCCGTGGCGCTGACACCGACGCCCACTCCGGCCAGCCTGCAGCAGGGATTCAAAGGCAGCGACGAGGTACGGGCGCTGCAGAAACGCCTGAAGGCGCTGGGGTATTATTCCGGATCCGCGGACGGTGATTTCGGTCCGGCAACGGAGAAAGCGGTTCGGGCTTTCCAGAAGGCGAACGGTCTTACGGTAGACGGCAAAGCGGGAGCCAAAACCCTGGAGAAGCTGAATTCCAAAAACGCGGTTTCCGCGAAGGAGGCAAACGCGACGCCTACACCAAAGGCGGGAAAGACGACCACAAAGCCTTCCGCAAAGGCGACTGCCAAAGCAACAAATACGCCCCGGCCAACCGCCACTCCGAACCTGAGCAGGGATTACTATCTGACGATCGGATCCCGGGGAAACAAGGTAACGACTCTGCAGAGACGCCTGATCGAGCTGGGGTGGCTCAGCGGAAAAGTGACCGGAGAATTTGACACGGCGACCCAGGCTGCGGTGACTGCATTCCAGGCAGCCACCAAGGGGCTGTGGGAGGATGGCATTGCCGGACCGGATACGCTGCGGGCGCTGTATTCCTCCGGTGCGGCCCGGACGACGAAAGCGGTTTCCGGATCGGGTGAAACCCTGGAAAACGGCAGTGAAGGCGCCGCTGTGCGACAACTGCAGCAAAAGCTGAAGGATCTGGGATATTTAAGCGGAGCGGTGGACGGTTCCTATGGGGTGGCCACTGAAGCGGCAGTGATTGCCTTCCAGAAAAACAACAATCTGACCGCGGACGGAAAGGCCGGTGCCGCAACCCAGAGCAAGCTGTATTCCGGCAACGCGGTGAAAGCCTCCGGCAACGCCGCAAAAATCAACGGCAGTGCGGAGAAACTCGGCGGGGCGGATACGGATGACATCGCTTCCACCGGTTATGTCACGCTGAGCGAAGGCAGCGAAGGTACTCAGGTGACGAAGCTGCAACAGCGCCTGAAGGATCTGGGGTATTACACCGGGTCGGTGGACGGACGTTACGGTTCGGGAACCCAGGCTGCTGTGATGGCCTTCCAGCTGCGAAACAGTCTGACGGTGGACGGAAAGGCCGGGCCCGCGACGCAGCGGGTGCTGTATGGTGCCTCGGGAGCGATTTCCTATTCTGCCATGCAGATGGGGGATGACGGCACGGCTGTGCGAAATCTGCAATATACCCTGTATGAATTAGGATATTACGATGGGAGTATTGATGGGGTTTACGGCCAGACGACCTCTGATGCGGTACGGGCTTTCCAGATTCAGAATAAGCTGACCGTGGATGGAAAGGCCGGAGCGGAAACCCTTAAGAAATTGTATTCTCAGGACGCCCGTTCTGCCACGGCGGCGCAGACATCCTATGAATCGGTACGGCCTGGGGCAAGAGGGAATGAGGTCGTTGAGATTCAGGAGTGTCTTGAACAGCTGGGCTATCTGGATGGGGTGAATGGAGAATACGATGCGAAGACCGAGGCTGCGGTGCGGGCCTTCCAGCAGGCAAACGGGCTGACGGCGGACGGCATCGCGGGGAATCAGACGTTAATGGTTCTTTTCGGTTACTGAATGCGGTTGCCTGTGCCTTCGGGCGAAGCGAAGGGTTAGTGGGTATGGAGGCATATTTTGTTCGCGATCCGCAAAGCGGGAGCGATCAGCTCTGCATGTGATCCGTAATCCACAGCAAGCTGTGGACGGATCATCAACAAAATAGCCAACCGAACAGGATGGCAGATGTGCACCCGCAGTTCACTGAGGAGGAGTAGAAAGATGGGAAAGCGGATCGGGCTATGGCTGATGATGCTTTTCCTGTTGTGCATTTCTTCGGCGGCAGGGGAAGGAAGGACGCGGGCCCTGCTGGTGGGAGCGGATCGTTTTTGCTCCATGCCGCAAACCGCCCCTGCCGCGAAGCGGAATCTGGAAAGGATGGAAAACCTGCTCTGGATCCGTTGGCCGGGGTTGACCGAATGCAGGGCAGTGCTGAACGGCCTGGGAACGGTGGATGGGCTTCGGCGCCTGATCGCGGAAGAATTCGCGGAGACGGAGGCGGAGGACACCTCCCTGATCTATTTTACTTCCCATGGGATACGCTTTCAGGACGGGCGAACCGCGTTGCTGCTGTCTGACGGAATTTCAGAAGAAAACCTGACGCCGGAACAACTGGCGGCAATCACGGAAATGATTCCCGGCCGGAAAGTGCTGATCCTGGATGCCTGTTATTCCGGAGGATTTATCGGGAAGGGGATGATGGAAGGCGAAAATCCGTTCCGGGGGAGTGACACCCTGGTGCTGACCAGCGCGGGAGGCATGGAGGAAAGTGCCCTGTGGCTGGATGAAGAGGCCGGGGCCGGCGGAAGCTGGTTCCTGGCTGCACTGGAGGCGTTGCTAACGGGTCAGGCAGGGCCCGGCGATTCGGACGGGGATGGATTTTTCAGCCTGCGGGAAGTTCGGGAAGGGGTTCGCGCGCTGTGCGGCGACAGCAGAGCCTGCTGTTACCCGGAAGATGATGCAGCTCCGCTTTTCTCTGTCGGAGAAAGCAATCCGGATGGTGAAATGACGGATTTGCAATTCCTGACCGGCGAGGAAGAAGATCTGCATCGGCCCAGAACGGCATTTGCCTTCACGGTGGAGTCACCGCTTCGCTTATGGTATCGGATGGTGTATTGGACGGATGATCGATGGGATTTTGAAGGGGCGGTTCAACTGCCGGACCGGGAGCGGTACGGCGGCATCCGCGGAAATCTGGAGCCGGGGGAAAAACAGCGAACCGTTCGCCTGACGACTGTCAACGGCGAAGAATCCGGCTATGCGCTTTTGCAGCTGATGACGATGCGGGACGAGGTGACCGGCGCAGCAGGCAGCCGACGTATCGCCCTGACAGGAGACCGGGAGATCTCCGTAAGACTGGAATGTCCTGAATCCTTCGCTCCTGCGTTCGGAGAGGAACTGAACGCCATGCTGATCGCGGACGGGCCCTGTGCGGTGACGGTATGTGTGGAAACGGACTCGGGAGAAGTTTTACGAACCCTGTGTGAGAAGGAGGCCTGTTTACCCTGCATCCCCGAGGCGGGCGGGCAGGCGATCCTGAGCCTTTGCTGGAGCGGTCTGACGGACGCGGGAGAAGCTGCGTCGGAAGGCGTCTGCCGTCTGCACGCGGTATGGACGGACGCGCTGGGATTCCGGGAGTGCTTTTCGGCCCCCTTTCTGCTTTCGGGGAATCCGGAGGAAAAGCTCCCTGCGGGCGGGGAAAGAAACGAACCGGCGGGTCCGTAGAACATCGTCGACTCCTTCCGGCACGGCGTTTGCGAAGGCACACGGGAAGCGCAAATGATTTCCGAAAGGTTCTTAGCAGGAAAATGCCCCCGGGAGATCGAATTGTAATCAGAATCTGTTTTTCGAGGTGAGGATGATGGCAGAATGTACCCATGATTGCTCTTCCTGCAGCGCCGAGTGTTCCTCCAGAGAACCGGCGAGCCTGCTGGAGCCCCAGAACGCCGCCAGCCATGTCAAAAAGGTGATTGCGGTCGTCAGCGGAAAAGGCGGTGTCGGCAAGAGCCTGGTCACAGGGCTGCTGGCCGTGCTGGCGCAGCGGAGCGGAAAGAAGGCAGCGGTGCTGGACGCGGATATTACAGGGCCGTCCATT
Organism: uncultured Eubacteriales bacterium; assembly: GCA_902795555.1. The sequence continues at coordinate 28,151 of CADBLV010000301.1, forward strand.
CCCAAAATGTTTGGCATTCATGATCGGGCAATGGGCTCGGAGGAAGGAATTCTGCCGGTGGAAAGCCGGACGGGCGTCAAGATCATGAGCATCAATCTGCTTCTTGAAAATGAGACGGATCCGGTCATCTGGCGCGGCAGCCTGATTTCTGGAACGGTGAAGCAGTTTTGGACGGATGTTTGCTGGGGAGAGGTTGATGAAATGTATGTCGACATGCCTCCGGGAACCGGAGATGTGCCGCTGACGGTGTTCCAGTCTCTTCCGGTGGATGGAATCATCATCGTAGCCAGCCCGCAGGAGCTGGTGGGCATGGTAGTTGAGAAAGCCGTGAACATGGCGCGGATGATGAATATTCCGGTGCTGGGGCTGGTGGAAAACATGAGTTACATCACCTGCCCTGACTGCGGGAATAAAATATATCCTTTCGGGGATGGGGCTGCGGAACAGGTGGCAAAACAGCAGGGCATTCCGCTTCTGGCCAGGCTGCCGCTGGATCCTGCCCTGGCCCGGTCGTGCGATCTCGGCGTGATTGAGCTGTTCAATGAGTCCTGGATGAATCCGGTGCTTGACGCGGTGGAGAAGATTTCATAAAGGAGCCGGCAGATGGCAAGGGGAAACCAGAATATTAATGACCAGCTGTATCGAACCCGAAGCAGAAATGCCGCCCGCGACAGGACAAATCCCGAAGGGAAAAGACGGCGGCAGATCCGCAGCTGGATCATCCTTGTGGCTGTGGCGGTAGCGGCGGCCGTGGGGGTTCATTTTCTTGGGAACTATGGCAGGGGGAAGGAGATCGCGCTGGTTCGCCTGCCCTGCTATGCCAATCAGAGCGTGACCCCGTTCCGGGACGGCGTTCTGTATTACGATGGTGCTTCTATTCATCATCTTTCCAGCGCGGGAACCATTCGATGGAGCTTTCCTGCCGGAACGGGGGTGGATTTCTCAGTAGGCCCTTCTCATTTGGCTATCTGGAACGGTTCCCAGCTGTATCTGGTGGACAAAGACGGAAACGCGACTTATAATGAGAGCATGGAAGCCGCGGTGCAGTTTGCCCGGGTGGGCGATCGGTATGTGGCGGTGATCCTGGGGGAGGATACAGAGCCGAAGCTGGTGGTGAAGGATCTGAACGGAGCCCAGGTGGATGCCGAGGCAGAAGCCTTTTCCAGCCTGATGATTCTGGACACCGGGTTTTACGGGGATCAGGGGCAGTATCTGTGGACGCTGGCGCTGGATGTATACGGGACAGCGCCGAACACCGTAATGAACACCTTCCAGGTTGGCAAGATGAACACCGGTGAGGTCAACCTGGGCGAAGCCCTGACATACAGGGTGATTTATGAAAACGCGAAATTGCGGGTGTTCACCACGCGCCAGGTATACACCTACGATTACAAATGCGTTCAGGACACCAACGCGACCATGCTGGTTTATGGCTGGAAACTGATCGACGCGGAAATTCCGGATCGGGGAAATGCCCGGATGCTGCTGGCACCGACTTCTCAGACATCCAGCGCCCAGATCATTTCTGAGCTCCGGGTGCTGGAAGGCTCCAGCGACAAACGGTACACTCTGCCGGACACCTGTGTAGGCGCCGGAATGTATCAGGGGAATATTTATGCGGTGGCCGGGGACTATATTTATCGGGCGGACATCAACAGCCAGAAGTTCTTTGGCTATCAGATTCCCCTGCCCGAGGGGATGAAGGTGACAGCCTTCCGGGGCATCACTTCCGACGGCCGCATGTTGCTGGCTTCCGGCGAAACCATGTTCTCATTGTCGCTGCCGCAGAAATAGCTTCGGCAGCGGAACGGTAAAATGAAATCAATTGAGCGGAGGGAACTCATGGCTAAGAAACAGAATCAGGAATTTGTGACCCACATCACGCCGCGGAGCGAAGATTTTTCCCAGTGGTATACGGATGTGATCAAACAGACGGAGCTTTGCGATTATGCGCCGGTGCGGGGATGTATGATCATCCGGCCTTACGGATATGCGATTTGGGAACGGATTCAGGCAGAAATGGATGTCCGTTTTAAGGAAACCGGAGCCGAAAATGTTTATTTTCCCATGCTGATTCCGGAGTCCCTGCTGCTCAGAGAGGCAGAGCATGTGGAGGGCTTCGCGCCGGAAGTTGCCTGGGTAACCCAGGGGGGACAGGAACAGCTGCAGGAGCGTCTGGCTGTGCGGCCGACCAGCGAAACGATTTTCTGTGCCATGTATGCCAAATGGGTGCAAACATGGCGGGATCTTCCCATGATGTACAATCAGTGGTGCTCCGTCATGCGGTGGGAAAAGGCGACCCGTCCCTTCCTGAGGACCAGTGAATTCCTCTGGCAGGAGGGGCACACGATCCATGCGACCGCAGAGGAGGCGGAGGAAGAAACCCTGCGCATGCTGGAGGTGTATCGCGAGGTTGCGGAAAAAGTCCTGGCCCTGCCGGTTTATGTAGGCCGCAAGAGCGATAAGGAAAAGTTTGCCGGGGCACGCGCCACCTATTCCATGGAGGCCATGATGCAGGATGGGAAAGCGCTTCAGGCCGGAACATCCCACAATTTCGGCACCAATTTTGCGGAGGCCTTTGACATTCGGTATCAGAGCCGGGAAGGCAAGCTGGAATATGTGAATGAAACATCATGGGGGGTCAGCACGCGGTTGATCGGTGCGCTGATTATGACCCATGGGGACGAGCGTGGGCTTCGGCTGCCGCCGAAGGTCGCTCCGATTCAGGCGGTCATTCTGCCTATCGCGGCGCATAAGGGAGGCGTTTCGGAAGCCTGCGAGGCGCTCTTTGAGGAGCTGAAGAAGGCCGGTTTCCGGGTGAAGCTGGACGATCGGGATACGGTGTCCCCTGGATTTAAATTCAATGACTGGGAGCTGAAAGGCGTGCCGGTCCGGCTGGAAGTCGGGCCGCGGGATCTGGAAAACGGTGTAGTCACGGTTTTCCGCCGCGACACCCTGGAAAAGTTCACCCTGCCGCTGGCCGATGTTGCGTCCCGCCTGAGCGGGCTTCTGGACGACATTCAGCAGACGCTTTATGATCAGGCGAAGGCCTTCCGGGATGAACGAACCGTGACGGTGCATAATATGGAAGAACTGGAACAGGCGGTGAATCAGGGCTTCGCAAAGGCGATGTGGTGCGGAAACAGGGAATGTGAGGACACGATCAAGGATCGCTTCAATGCCTCTTCCCGCAATATGCCTTTTGATCAGGAAGCCCATCGCTTCTCTGACCGCTGTGTTTGCTGCGGCCGACCGGCTGACCGGGTGATGTATTTTGCGAAGGCATATTGATCGCGCGCGCCGGATGGCTGTGATGAGCGCATGACGCAGCACCGGAAGGAGGAGACGGATTGAAAATCTATGTTGATGCCATGGGCGGAGATCTGGCGCCTGAGGCGCCTGTGAAAGGCGCGCTTCGGGCTTTGCGGCAGTATCCGCATCTGGAAATCATCCTGGCGGGCAAACTGGATGAAGTCAGGCCTTTCCTGGGTGATATTCAGGATGTGTCCGGTCGTCTGACGCTGGAGGAAGCCCCTGAGGTCATTACGAATCATGAAAGCCCGGTGATGGGCGTTCGGAAAAAGGTAAACAGTGCCACGGTTCAGGGGATGCTGAAGGTGCGAAACGGCGAGGCCGACGGCTTCGTTTCCGCCGGGTCCACGGGGGCGACGCTGGCGGGAGGGATGTTCCGCCTGGGGCGGATTCCCGGCGTGGAACGGCCGGCCCTGGCTCCGGTGATTAATAACGGAAAGGGAAGATTCCTGCTGATCGACTGCGGCGCCAATGTGGATTGCAAGCCGGAGTATCTGGTGCAGTTCGGCGTAATGGGCGATGCGTACATGCGAGGCGTCTGGGGGCTGGAGAATCCCCGCATCGGGCTGGCAAATATCGGGGCCGAATCGGAAAAGGGCAATGCGCTGGTGAAGGAAGCCTATCCCCTGATGGAAAAAGCGCCGTATCGCTTTGTGGGGAATGTGGAAGCCCGTGACATTCCCCTGGACGGGGCGGATGTCATTGTGACGGACGGATTCAGCGGCAATCTGATTCTGAAATATACGGAGGGGCTGGCCAAAGCGCTCCTGGGCGTGATCAAGGCGGAGCTGCTTTCGGATACGCGCGGTAAGATGGCGGGCCTTCTGGCGAAGCCGGCCTTCCAGCGCGTGAAAAAGACTCTGGATCCGGATGAGGTCGGAGGGGCGCCTCTTTTAGGCGTTCAGGGGGCCGTGGTCAAGGCGCATGGCTCCAGCAACGATTATGCCTTCTGCAACGCGATCAGCCAGTGTGTAAAAATGATTGATGGTCATGTTGTGCAGATCATTGAAGAAGGTGTAAAAAAGATCGGGCAGCCTGATTAATCGGATATTCCCGGTCCGGCCGGATATCATCGATACACGGAATAGAAAAAGCATATGAAGGAGGAACACACAATGAACTTTGAAACCGTTCGCGACATGATTGCTTCCCAGCTGAAGGCCGATCCGGCCACCATTACGCGCGAATCCCGTCTGATTGAAGATTTGAAGGCGGATTCCGCAAATATCATGGTGATGATTATGGATATGGAAGATCAGTTCGGCATCACCGTTGAAGATGATCAGATCATGAAAATGAAAACCGTGGGTGATGTGATGGACTATATTGCCAGGGTAAAGGGCTGAGTGGGTTTTCATGCTGAAAAAATTGCAGGCGGCCCTGGGTTATACTTTTCGCGACGAAGCGTTGCTTCGCCGCGCTTTGACGCACCCTTCCATGGGCCGGGAGGACAATCAGCGGCTCGAGTTTCTCGGAGACGCAGTGCTTCAGTATATCATGAGCGATCAGCTTTTCCGTCTTCATCCGCAGGATCGGGAAGGGATGCTGACGCATCAGCGGGCGCTTCTGGTCTGCGAGGCGGCGCTGAGCCAGGTGGCCGGAAAACTGGGTCTGGGCGAAGCGCTGATCATGGATCGGGGGGAGGAGCTGACCGGAGGAAGAAAAAAACCGAGTGTGCTTTGCGATGCCATGGAGGCGGTGCTGGCTGCGGTTTATCTGGACGGCGGGATGGAAGCGGCCCGGGAAGTGGTGCTGCGCTGCTGGCCGGCTTCGGAAGAGGTGTCCCGTCCCCTGCAGGATGCAAAAGGGGAATTGCAGGAAGTGCTTCAGAAGGACGGCGGCGATCCTCCGTTATATCAGATTACCGGAAGGCATGGGCCGGATCACGCGCCGGTTTTTGATGCCGCAGTTTTGTCCCGGGGGGCAGTGCTGGGTCAGGGAGAAGGAAAAACCAAAAAGCAGGCGGAACAGGCAGCGGCGCTTGCCGCGCTTCGCCGGATGAAGGGAGATATGGCAGATGACAAAGATCTCGATTGACCGGTCCCGATCTCTGGGGACCGTTTCCCGCTACATCTTCGGCCATTTTGCGGAGCATCTTGGCCGCTGTATATACGGGGGTATTTTCGTCGGGAAGGACAGCCCCATTCCCAATGAAAACGGAATGCGGTCCGACGTGGTGGAGGCGATGAAACGGCTTCAGGTGCCGGTGCTGCGCTGGCCGGGTGGCTGCTTTGCGGATGAATATCACTGGCGGGATGGAATCGGCCCTCAGGAAAGCCGCAGGCGTATGGTAAATACGAACTGGGGCGGCGTTGTGGAGGATAATTCCTTCGGTACGCATGAGTTTCTGGAGCTTTGCCGGCAGGTGGGCTGCGAACCGTATATCACCGGAAATGTAGGCAGCGGGACAGTTCAGGAAATGAGCGAATGGGTGGAATATCTGAACAGTGACGGGGATTCCACGGTTGTCCGTGAACGCTGGGCAAACGGGAGGAAGGATGCCTGGGGCGTGCGTTTCTGGGGTGTGGGCAATGAAAGCTGGGGCTGCGGTGGCAATATGCGTCCGGAGTTTTATGCGGACACCTATCGCCGTTTCCAGTGCTTCTGCCGTCAGTACGGCGATCACAGGCTGTATAAAATCGCATGCGGTCCTTCGGACGCGGATGTAGCCTGGACTGAAGTGCTCATGAAAAATGCGGCGTTCTGCATGGATGGGCTTTCCCTGCATAATTATACGATCCCCGGCGGGTGGAGTCACAAAAACAGGGCTACGGAATTCACAAGGGATGATTATTTTGAAACCCTTTGTCTGGCTGCGGATATGGAGCGGAAAATCCGGATGCATTCGGCCGTCATGGATCGTTATGATCCGGAAAAGCGGATCGGTCTGATTGTCGATGAATGGGGTACCTGGTTTCAGGTGGAGCCAGATACCAATCCCGGCTTTCTTTATCAGCAGAACACCATGCGGGATGCGATGGTGGCTGCGATTCATTTTGATCTGTTCGCCCGCTGCTGCGATCGGGTCTATATGGCGAATATCGCCCAGACCGTCAATGTGCTTCAGGCGATCATTCTCACCGAAGGGGAGAAAATGGTTCTCACGCCTACCTATCATGTGTTTGACCTTTACAGGAATCATATGGATGCAAGGCAGGTGGACTGCTATGTTCAGGCAGATCGGATCGGAACGGAGCGCTTCGGTGTTCCCGCTGTTTCCGCCAGCGCCAGTGAGAAGGACGGCTGCATCACTCTGACCCTCAGCAATCTGGATCCGGATCAGCCCCGGACGGTGACGGTTGATCTGCGGGGAGAAACGATCGACGGCGCGTCCGGACGTATACTGTCCGGCGCCATGGATGCGTATAACGATTTCGATCATTCGCCTCTGGCGGTTCGCGATTTCACAGATTTTGCCCTGAAGGACGGCAACCTCCTGGTGCAGCTTCCGCCGTGTTCCGTGGCGGAGCTGAGGCTGTGATGCGGGAATCCGCTGACTTTCGTCCCCGTCCCTGCCTTCGCTGCCTTCTTTCGGAAATACCGGATCAGGCGGCCCTGGCGGATGCGATCCGGGAACGGATTGAAAGTCTCCCCCCGGAGGAAAAGGCGCCGGCGGCGGAGTGGCATCGGCGGCTGAATCTCTGCCGAGCGTGCACCTCCCTGAACCGTGGAACTTGCGCCGCCTGCGGGTGTTATGTCGAGCTGCGGGCCGCCCGTCTTCACAAGACCTGTCCCGCTGTGCCCCCGCGATGGTGAGCGTTATGCCATATCCGAGGCAAATTATGAAATAAATATTACGAAATAATGAAAATCCCGTTGACATATGGGCAAACACATTGTAAAATATCAGTGTGTACCAATATGCTGACGGGCTTTTTGCTGTCGAGCGGAAAGCCATTTCCGGAGGGATGATCATGTCGGGATGGATGAAGCGTTTCAGTCGCGTTCTGGTGGTGGCTGCTGTGCTGACGATGGTGTGCGCGGTGGCCGTCGCGGCGCTGTCTTATCCTTTTGTCACAAAAACCACAGATTCGGTGCGTATGCGGCGGAGCGCATCCACGGGAGCGACTGTGCTGGAGACGCTGGATAAGGAAGAATCCGTGGAGGTTCTGGGTGAAACCGGCAGCTGGTATCATGTGCGGGCCAGGGGCAGAGACGGGTATGTTCAGAAGCAATATATCAACACGGACAAATCCGTGGTGGTCACGCCCGCGCCGGATCAGCAGGAAACGGTTTCCGGCTATCCCTATACCACGGTGACGACGGAGAAGGTCAATCTGCGGGAGGCGAAGTCTGTCCGCAGCGGGCTGATCCGGACCATTCCCCGCGGAGCGGAGATTTCTGTGACTGGGGTCAGCGGTTCATGGGCCGCAGTGGATTACGGGAAGTTTTCCGGATATGTCAAAACGGACTATATCGTTCTGAAAAAAGTCAAAAAGACGAAGGTCACCCCAACGCCGACGCCTGTGCCGACGCTGAGTCCCGAGGAGGACGCGGCAAGCTATCAGGTGTTACAGAAGGGCTCCAGCGGAGATCAGGTGGAAGCGCTCCAGAGCGCCCTGATTGAGCTGGGATATCTGAACGGGACGCCCGACGGCAAATTCGGCGCCGGAACGGAAAAAGCAGTGATTGCTTTCCAGAAGAAAAATGACTATCCTGCCACAGGCGTGGTGGATGCCAATCTGCAGGCCTTCCTGTATTCCGGAAAACCGAAGAATGCCAAAGGGACGGCTGTGAAAATCAATACCCTGAGTCCGGTGAACTTGGTAACGATGAAAATCGGAAACACCGGAGCAAACGTGAAAAAGCTGCAGGAGCGGCTGAATGAGCTGGGCTATGTGGTCACTCCGTCGGGGACCTTTGACGGGGCGACCAAGGTAGCCGTGCTGAATTTCCAGAAGAAAAACGGGCTGGCGAAGAAGGATGGCGTGGCTTATGCGGAAACGCAGGTGGCCATTTATTCGGAAAATGCGATTCGGGCGGATGCGACCCCGACGCCGAAGCCGACCGCAACGCCGACTCCGGCTCCGACCTATCAGATTCCGAAGTCTTCGGTGAAAAAGGGAACTGAGGGCGAAGAAGCCAAAACGGTGCAGCGCCGTCTGAAGGAGCTGGGCTATTTCAAAAACCGGGTGGACGGAAAATTCGGCGTCCAGAGCGTGAACGCGCTGAAGCAGTTCCAGGAGGCGAACGGCCTGGAGCCTGACGGCGTGGCCGGGCAGGGAACCTATCGGGTGCTGTTTGGCGAAAATGCCCTGAAAAAAGGTGAGACGCCGACGCCGGCCGTTCAGGAAACATCGACGCCCGGGCCGGATGAAACGGACGCGTCAGGGTCATCCGGAATCTGGACGACCATGCGTTCCGGAGATGCTGGTGATAACGTCTCCCAGCTGCAGGA
>CADBLV010000302.1 GCA_902795555.1 uncultured Eubacteriales bacterium
CTCCTCCGGGAGGGGCTGGATCTGCCGGAGGTGGCCCTGGTGGCCATCCTGGACGCGGACAAGGAAGGCTTCCTTCGAAGCGAGACCTCCCTCATTCAGACCATCGGTCGGGCGGCCCGGAATGTCAACGGCCGGGTGATTCTCTACGGAGACACCCTGACGGAGAGCATGCAGAAGGCCATGACGGAGACGAACCGCCGCCGGGCCCTGCAGCAGGCCTATAACGAAGCCCACGGCATCACGCCGGAAAGCGTGCGCAGCGCGATCCGCTCCGTTCTGGAAATCACGAAGAAGGTGGAGGACACCTCCGATCAGGCGCTGAACGCGGAGGAGCGCGAAGCCCTCATGCGCCAGATCGAGGAGGATATGCTCTCCGCCGCCAGGGGACTTGAGTTTGAGCGGGCGGCACAGCTGCGGGATCGGCTGCTGGCCCTGCGGGGCGAGGCGCCGATGAAGGAAGGCATTCAGCAAAAGAGACACAGAAGAAGGGAGCGAACCAGGAAATGAGCGGAAACAGCGAAAGGAGCGGAAAGGGAAGACGGGGCGCCCCGTGGACGGGCATCCTGATCGCGTGGCTGCCGGGAGCGATCCTGCTCACCGCGGGCCTGATTCTCGCAAAACCGTATATTCTCAAGGCCTTTGGCCTGGCGCTGAAAATGGTGGTGAAACGATAATGAGCAAAAACACATCCGGTCAGAGACCCGGCCGCGCCGCCCGGGGGTTTTCATGGGCGCTGTCGGCGCTGCTGGCGCTGACGCTGACCGCAGCCGTGGCCGGCGGCATGGTGCTGTATATGCTGCATTCTGCCGGCATGCGGGAGCGTATTGCCTCCAACGAGACGCTTCTGCAGAAGGAAACGGAATGGGCTTCCCGGAAAATCAGAGATCTGGCGGAGGAATACGGCTTTGAAGCGGATCGGGTATTGCCCGTGCTGGATCGGGAGATGCTGATCCGGCGAAATGTGGCCTGTCTGGAATGGATCTCAAAGACGGCCGTCACGGGACAGCCCCAGGGGATGATCGCGGACGACGGGGAGATTGAGGAGAAGCTCAGCGGGCTTCTGCGCTTTCCGGAGATCAAGGATCCGGAGAAGCTGAACCGCGCCTATGGGGATTCCGTTGCCGCGATCAACCGGGTCATCGGCGATGCCGCCTTCTTTTTCCGGAACGATCTGACCGACGTGGGCCTGGCCAAGGCCCGGAATTACGCGGACGTTCATGGCTTTGTCAATCTGATCATGAAGCTGCCCCTGATCCTGGGCATCCTTTCCGCCGCCGTCGCGGGGCTGATCGTGCTGCTGATTGCGCGAGATCCCCGTCAGGCGCTGAAATATCTGGGATGCTCTTTTGGCGCGAGCGGGCTGCTGACGGGCCTGGGGCTGGTGCTTCTGCGCTGGATCGATCTTCCCGCCGCCGCGGCGGTGGCCAATGAGCGGCTGGCTGTGATGCTCTCCCTGGCGCAGGATCGTCTCTTCCGCCTCGGCGCGGGGGTCATCCTGCTGCTCCTGGCGCTGTACGTGCTGCTGACGGTGCTGTATATCCGCCGCACGCGGGCCACGGAGGAAGGAGTTATCGAGGCATGAACCGGATTCGAACCGTGCATCGTCTGGTCTCCCCGAAGATTCCGGAAAAATTGCGCTTTGCTGTCGCGGCGGATCTGCACAGTTCTCCCTTTGAGGACGTGATGGAGGATTTTGCCCGCTGCGACGCGGTGCTGCTTCCGGGAGATCTGGCGGACCGGCGCAGGCGGGATAATTCCCTGGCGGAACGGTTCCTGCTGGAGGCGCCGAAGGCCGCGCCGGTCTTTATGTCCGTGGGCAATCACGAATGGAAGATGAAGAATCGGGACGCGTTCCTGCAAAAGGTGGCCGACAGCCGCGTGACCCTCCTGGATGATGAAAGCGTTCTCTTTCACGGTATCCATATCGGAGGGCTCAGCAGCAGAAAGGAGAATACACCCAATCTGGCCTTCCTGGATGCCTTTGAAAAGGAGGAGGGGTTTCGGCTGCTCCTCTGCCATCAGCCGGAGATCTGGCGGGATTATGTGGCCGGAAGGGATATTGATTTCACTCTTTGCGGCCATGCCCACGGAGGCCAGATTCAAATCAGAGGCCGCGGGCTATATGCCCCGGGTCAGGGACTGTTCCCCCGGCTGACTCACGGCCTCCACGGGGACGGAAAGATGCTGATCTCCCGGGGAATGACCAACAGCGCGAAGCCCCCGGTGCCCCGGATCGGGAACCCCTGCGAGCTGATCATTCTGGAGCTGATTCCGGGAAATCAATCCGGAACGAACCCGGCCTGATTCTGAGCTCCATTCCGGAGAAAAAACGGGAACGAATCCGGCCTGATGCCGGGTAGGTCCCCGGAGAAAAATATATAATGAAGGAACTAACGAAAGGAGAAACCGAACATGAACCCCGAAGATCTGAAAATTCTGATGGACTGGTTTGAGAAGAACAAGGATCACAAGCTGAATTTCCTTGAAAAAGAAGGGATTAAGCTGGCGGTGCGGAGGGCCGAAACCGTGGGCGATCTGCTGAAAACCGCCCTGAGCCTTCTGAAAAAGGAAGAAAAGTAAAAGGATCGGAAGGAAATATCTGAATCCGGCCTAAAAATATTAAGAAATTTTTAAAAATGTGTTGACAAATCGAAAATTATGTGCAATAATGGGTTCACAAACAGAAGGCATAGGTAGACCGCGAACCGGAATCGCGGGATCGGAACCCAAATTGTCAGCAAAGCAGTAAGACAGACGTGAACTCTTCGTTCACAGAGAAGATGAATCACCCGATGACAGGGGAGGCATTCCCCAAAACGACAGAGGGAGGTGAAGGCGATCGGGGGAAAAGGATGAATCAGGAATCCCAATGTGAAGCAGCTGCGGTCCTGTGCTGTCCGGGGGAGTCGACGCCCCTGTGAAACGTTGAGACGGTGCGGCCGGCGGCGATGAAAAACGAAAATAAAAATAACGGATAAAAATGTCCCTGCGAGGCACGTGACGACCGCAGGGACGACGATTTTTTGGGGTTGCAGTTATTTTGCTGTTTATTTGCTTCTTTTGTTGACGGAATGGTATTTATATGATACATTTATGCTGTATTCCGGAGCGGGAGGCAATAGGCATGACAATTCAGGAAATGAAGGAGATTAAAAGAGAATTCGGAATATCCAATCAGGAGATCGCCCGGCAGGCGGGGCTTCCCGTCAGCACCCTGCAGCGGATTTTTTCAGGAACAACAAAGGCGCCCCGCCGGGAAACGCTTCAGGCGCTGGAGCGGGTTCTGAGCGCCTGGTCCTCCGCCCGGCCTGTTGGCAATCAGAAGGCAGGATCCCTTCGGGAGCCCGTCGTGCCTTATGGAGCGAAAAAGCAGGGCGAGTATACCGTTGAGGATTATTACGCGATCCCGGATGAGCGCCGCGTGGAGTTGATCGACGGCGTCATCTATGACATGGCTGCCCCTTCTCTTCTCCATCAGAAGATTCTGGGCCAGCTGTATCTGCAGTTTCAGGCCTGCGCGGACACGCA